>JAGOZV010000022.1 GCA_018064165.1 Candidatus Saccharimonadota bacterium | reverse complement strand
CAGAAGCACGGCCGTACGTTCAACGTGTTTTAAGAAAGCAACGCCCAATCCCTTTCCTTCGCTTGCCCCTTCAATAAGCCCAGGTATATCGGCTATTAGCAGGCCAGTGCCATCAACGTCTGCAACGCCTAAATTCGGGGTTATGGTTGTAAAGGCATAATCGGCAATTTCCGGGGTAGCATTACTTACGACGCTTAAAAATGTTGATTTTCCTGCGTTCGGTAGGCCTAAAAGACCAACATCTGCAAGAAGTTTAAGTTCTAGCTCTGCCTCGTAGGTTTCGCCGGCTTCTCCATTTTCGGCAAGGCGTGGAGTTTGGCGTGTAGATGATTTGAAATGAGCATTGCCAAAGCCACCATCGCCACCAATTGCGATAATTTCGCGCTGACCATTGAAACTCAAATCGGCTACGATTTCATCATTGCGCTTAATTAAAGTGCCTACAGGAACTTTTACCACAAGATCTGCGCCAGATTTACCACGTTTATTACGCTTTGCGCCGTTCTCGCCATTTTTTGCTTTAAGTTCTGGCTTATATTTAAAATCTATCAAAGTATTTAAGTTGTCTGTGGCAACAAAAACTACGTCGCCACCTCTACCGCCGTCGCCACCATCTGGACCGCCTTTGTCTACATAAATTTCATGCCTAAAACTAACGGCTCCGTCGCCGCCTTTACCTGCCATAACTATAACTTTTGCTGTATCTACAAACATATATTCTTTATAATAACAAAAACGCCCCTATAATTACAGGGGCGTTTAGTAATTAGTTTAATTTTAGTGAATAAACGTCCATTTGCTTTGTGCTTCTGAAAGAGAGATGGTTTCACTGCCGACCCTGTTCCAGCCTGCTTTACCATTCATGTCGGAATAGGTTACCGTGCCGTTAGCATAATCTACGCTTTCAATATAACCAACGTGTCCGTAGCCCCCTGCTCGCGTTTGGAAAACAGCGCCTGCTGCAGGACTATTGTTTACAAGATAACCATTGCCCCGTGCTGCACTAGCCCATGTATTGGCATTTCCCCAGAAACTACCAACTGGACGACCAGATTGAGCACGACGTTCGTAGGCATACCAGGTACACCAACCACGTGCATAACGATTACCAACCGAACCGCCCCTATATGAACTTACGGCGACCTTGGAATTACTATTACTGGTTGCAGAACGAGTGTAGGTACGAGGAGCGACATAACCAGGGCGCTCTTCTTCTGGAAGTTCGGCACTTGGTAAAATAATAGAATCGCCTTCTTTAATACCAGTTAGCTCTAGGTCGTTGAATAGGACCAATCGTTCTGGTGAGACTTTATACTTTTCGGCAATTTTTTCAATTGTATCATCGGCTTTAACAGTGTAAGAAACTCCATCTGTTGGTAAAATTTTAACTATTTTTCCAGGTTCAATTGAGTCTTCAGTTAAATTGTTTGCCCACTTAATAGTTTCTTTTGATATTTCATACTTTTCCGCCAACGTGTCTACTGTTTCTCCCTCAACCACAGTGTGTTCTTGAACTGTAGAAGTTTCAGTTGGAGTAACCACGACCTGTGGAGCATCCGAGGTAGAAGTGTCATTAATTGTTGCCACCGGCACTTCTTGAGTTATTTGCGCGGAAATTGCCAAGTTGGAAACATTTGGCGCGACCCAAAGGTTAGCATTTGCAGCAATATCAGATGCCACCAAAGTTGCAGTTGCATCGTCTGTTACAGCAGATGCTTTCACTTCTTTTGGAGCTTCTTGTTTACTAACTACGGGGGCGCTGCTTGTAGCAGTGCCAGATTGATAGCCATATGAAATTACACCTACAAGTGCAACAAATAGAATACTATAGCTAATAAGGGATGATTTCTTTAATTTAATGTGTGTCTTGCGACGCTGAATTTTCTTTTGACTAGCCTGTTTAACAGGTGATTTTTGCCGTGCGACAAGCGCATTTGGCTGTTTTGAGTTACGAATTATACTTCTCCTGCTACCGAGTTACCCCTGTAGCTTCTACCGTATTGTCTTTCTTCTCGCAGGAAAAGGATGTATTCGACCTTTGATTTTATAATATTGTTCAGAGTTAACACCCGTGCGACAAATCTGGTAGGCCCATCTGTATTTTGCACTCCCACCTATTAAACTGGTAATCGTAACCAACCAGCTATAGCCAAAACTACAAATGCGCTATCAATTATTATAGCAGTTGGCACTTTTTTTGGCAATGTTTATTAATATTAGCTTCGTGCTGTTCATAATCATGAGCAAAATACGCCTTGTCATCATCTCCATGAAGGAAGAATAAATAAGTTGTGTCTGCTGGGTTTGCTACTGCCTTAAGCGCTGGTAAACCTGGGGAGGCTATTGGACCAGGGGGCAGCCCCTTGTAAATTCTTGTATTGTAAGGATTGTCTAATGTTGTGCTACGCTTCACCCCTAACTTATCTGCAATATATTGATAAGTTGGATCGGAGCCAAGAGGCATGTCTTTTTTTAACCTTGATAAAAATACCTGAGCTATTTGTGGCTCTTCTCCACCATTGGCTTCTCGTTGAATTATAGAAGCTAAGGTAATCGCTTGAAATAAAGTAAAATCTTCTTTCTTGTAAGACTCTATTAAATTATTTTGCGTTAAAACTTTATAGAATTGATCAAATGTTGTTTCTAACACAGTTTCAACTGGAGTATCTTTAGAGAAAGTATAGGTTTCTCCGTATATGTAACCTTCCAAATCTGCCGTTTCCGGTTTTCCAGCAAACAAAGGGGATTCGTATTTTTTTGCAAAAGCCTGATTTATCTCAGACTCTTGATATCCAGCTTTAAGCAGGACTTTTTTATTATCTGCTAACGTTGCTCCTGGCAAAAATGTTATTGTTGTACTGGTAACTTTTCCGCTAACTAAATAATCTATAATTTGCGTTAAATTAAAACTAGGCGAAAGGCTGTAACTTCCAGCTTGAAGCTTATTTTCTACCCCCTGAAACTTTGCATTTATACGAAAAGCTGTGGCACTACGAATAATTTTTTCTTCTTGAAGCTGATTGGCAATTTGAGCCGGCGTAGATCCAGCTTTTATAGTAACAGTTGTAGAAGTTCCCTTAGGGTTCAAAGGAGACGAGCTAATATTATACCAAAATAAAACCCCCATAAGAATGACAACGAAAACTATTGCCACAACTGTGGCAATTTTAAAAACCGTTTTTTTCTTATTTCTAGTGTATCGCATATTTTTCTTCTATATAATCTTGCAAAATAATTGAAGCGGCTTCGGCGTCAATGTCTTCCTTAGTGTACGGACGTCTAAAAGATTTAAGCCTTTCTTCTGCAATAACACTTGTAAGCGATTCATCTTGAAAAACAACATCTACATCCATGTATTCTAATTTTTCTGCAAATTTTTTACTAAATTCAGATTGTTTTGTTAACTCCCCTTGTTGATTACGAGGCAAACCAACAACAATTACACTAATATTGTTACGTACAGCAATTTCGGCTATTTTTTCAATTTCCGTACCGTCTACGGCTATTGTGTCATGTGGCACTGCTAGACAAACACTCGAATCCCCTACGGCAACACCAATACGCACAGTGCCTACATCTAAGCCCATTAAATTAGTTGTTTTAGTCATTATTATTCTGGTTAGTGTTTGACTGATTATCGTTAGAAGTATTATTTTGATCTATCTTAAATTCCACTTCAATTTTATCAGGATTGTTTGGCACGCGCGTTACCCAGAAGAAACTAAACTTAACTTCAACTTCTTTAACGCCGTTAATTGCTTTAAGCTTTTCGCGAATCTCTCCTGATTTTTCGCCTTTAGCATCTTCTTTGATTTGATCGGCTTCCAGCTTTGGACCAACCTTGGCTATAGTTGTAACTTTGACTCTTTCCGCTCCACCGCTAACAGTAAATTCTGTAAGCTTGGCGCTATCTACACCATAATCGTAAACTCTTTGAGGAGTTTGACTATTTTCTATTTCACTGTCTACCTTTTTAGTCAAGAAAGATTTTAACTCGGACTTTGCCACAGTTTTGATACTGTAGGTTGCTTTCAGAGTTACCGTTCCCTTGCCGTCGGGAGCTTCGGCGCCAACTGCAGGTGAAGAAACTACATCGGACCGACTAACGGTATAGCTATCTTCTATAGCAATTTGATCATCATTTATACTTGCCAACAATGCCTTTTTAGCGTCTGTTTCGGACAACTCGCCCAATTGTTGTGCCGCTGAATTAACATCTGTCTGAGTAACCATTTTTACCTGACGACTAGAGCCACCGGTCATAGCACTACCAGTAGCAGAAATACCTGCAATACTAGGGTTGTAGCTACGTGCACTTAAGTTGAATTCATCGCCGATTTTAACGGCAGCAACTGGTATTGTCTTAGATGGGTAGATTAAACCACCAGGCCCGACATCTGCCCCTTCTAGCGTTGTCGCTTGCGTGGACACAAATGTTAAATTACCACTAGAAAACCCTGTTCCAGCCGGAACTGAAATAGGAACTGAATTTAACGAAGTGCGAGTAATTTTCATAGTGCCGGTAGCTTTTTCTCCGACCTCTTGCGTGCCGGTAGCGGTAAATTCTACAGATTTTTTGCTAAATTCGCTATTTTCTGGCAACGTTACAGTACTAGATTGTAAAACATTATTTTCTACACTAGTTGCCTTATCGTTGCTTAGCGTAACGTTTACGCTTACCGGCAAATCTGTAGTTTCGGCTGTAATAATTATGCGAGCAGCTGGTGCAAAAACGAACATCCATACCAAAAGCCCAATTAGCGCAACGCCTGCACCTATTCCGATAAATAATTTTTTACGGAAACTATCAAAATTTGGCACTTTTGATTTTTTTACCTTAGAAGGAGCAACCGATTTTTTAGCTGGCGGCGTGCCATCTTCATCTAAGTTAATATCATCTAAATCATCGCTGTCGGCAGCCTTCTTTTTCGAATCCGTATGTTTTGAAGATTTAGCAGTTTTCTCGTGTTCGCCTACCGGTAAATCTGAACCGTCTATAATGTCGTTATCGTCTATTGCCAGTGCTGGAATTTCAGGTATTTCGGGTTTACTTTGCAAATTTTTAGCAACTGGAATGCCAGTTACTCCGGCAAGCCTTAATAACGCAGCATCGTTTGTAATTAAAACTAATTGCTTTCCTTGTTTTGCTGCATTTCTTTTTAGCAACCTTAAATTTACATCGCTTTGAAGAATGCCAACCCTTTTTGGCGGTACCAATGCAATGATTTTCTCTTTACTGGCTTTTACTTTACCAATAATAGAGGTTATATCATCTTCTACGTCTATATAAATTATGTCTTTTGCCATTTAATTCCTTAGAATGCGATTAAACTTGTCTTTTACTGTATCTACTTCGTCGCTACCTACCATCGTATCATACCCTACCCGTAAAAGGCCGAGTGCTGTAATAAATGTATGATCGTCTACCGTACCAGTAGTGTCGGTAATACCCACGACGTCGCTTGGCTTAATAAGATGAACCGTTGGCTTACGCGTGAATGGCAATTCCTTGTACCAATCTTGCGTTTTTATAGCCTTCACTAACTCGGTTAAACTTGCGCCGCCGCCACATAGCAATATTTTATTTGGCAAATGATCGACAGAATCAAATTCGCTTAAAGCTAGCTCTACTCCAGACAGCCAAACATCTATTGTTGGCTCAATAACTTCTTCTATATTCTTTTTTACGGAAGGTTTAATTTTGTCTGAATCCAAATTAATTTTCAACTTTTCGGCGGCATCGTAGGAAAGATCTAAGCTAGAAGCAATAGTATGCGTAAAGCTGCGACCACCAATACCAAACATTCGGGTGCCTTCTACCCCACCATCGTTAACCACTGCTATATCTGTTGTGCCGCCACCCAAATCTGCTAATATTGCAGTAAAATTACTACTTGCATCGGAGCCCAAAACAGCCCGACTTACAGCGAATGGTTCGGCTGCAACCGCTAAAAGTTCTAGCGAAAGCTCGTCTGCAACACGTTCTAGCGCACCAATATGGACCATTGGAGCAAAAGCAGTGTAAATTTGAACAGCTACGTCGCGCCCCTGGAAACCGATTGGATTACTTACTTTATAGCCGTCTATGTGCAAGCTAACCAAAGCGCTATTAACCAATTTAACCTCTACGTCGTCATTTCCTGTTTCTAATGCAATTTGCGCCTGGGCTTTTTGTTGCGCCCTGTCTTGAACTTTGTCTATAATAAATTCCATTTCGGCTTCGTCCAGTGGTTTGTCGGGATGCGGACGACGATAACGAATAGTGTTAGTTACTCCTTTAACTAGCTCTCCGGCAATGCCAATTACAACTTTTTTAGCTTGTAGCCCAGCCTGTTCTTCTGCATCAATTAAAGCCGTTTCGCAATTACGCACAACACCTGATATATCGGCAATAGCACCAGAGTGCATGTCACCCAACGACTGTTTAGCACGCCCGGCACCAACCACTTCTAAAATTTCTCCGTCTACCTTTGCAATTAGCGCCTTGGCGTATTCTGTACCAATATCTAAAGCAACGATATAATCATCATTTTTTGGATTTTTATTTGATTTCTTCTTTATTAGCATATATACCTTATTTTAGCAAAATGTACTAGTTTAGCACAAGAGTTATATTGCACTATTGCTTTTTTATGACTATTGTTGTATAATTAATAGATATGAGCGAGTTATTTACCGAGCGAGACAGATTACCCGAGACTAATTCTCACACAGAGACAGTCAAATTTGTTGGCTCTGAATGCATTGATAGCTTAGGGATAGATGTAATTAGGCTATTAGACGATATGAAAAATGAAAATATTTCACCATCTAGCACAATGTATAAAGGGGCCTATAACACCTTAGCTAACAGACGCCTCGGGCTAGAAATTTCTACACGCGAAGAAATGTCAAGCGCCAATATTGAAATTAGTAACGGTATTCTACATGACAATATGAAATCGGATTTCAACGCCCCTGAAGGCAGGTGGATTCACCAAATGTTAACACGAAAATTTTCCCTATCTGCCGAAAGGAGCACCTATGAGCTAGCGAGAACCCTTGCCACCATACTAGGAGTGAGTGAAGTCGTTTTTTATGAAAAAGATGGCGAGTTAACAAAAAAAGACATTGTAGATAGCCTAAAAAACCTTGACCACCTGCAAACACTTGGTATGGTAGAAAAGGTAAACTATTCCATAAACGATTTAGATGTTATACCTTTATACCTAATGTCCAGAAGAATCGATTTAAACACAGGTTATCGTAACCCAGAAACCAAATATCGTCATTTATCTATAACTGCTATGATGCAATTTAATGATTTCTCTGAAAAAATCGATAAAAGTCTAATCCAAGCTTTACATTTTTATAGCGAACAAGACTTAAGGACTGACACTCTCTCTTCCGGTGTCCAGTATCGTATAGAAGGTGCGAAATCAAATTATACCAAAATGGAATTAAAAAGTTATGCAGAAACTTCAGCAAAGCTTAATAGTGAAGCTCACTTGATTGATCTACATAGTGCCACTAAAGCGTTACGCTCTCACTTTCTTCATAGCGGCTCGTGATTTTTCGCGTTGTTCCTCGCGCTTTTCATTATACTGAGTATGCCAATTTTCATCTAAAGGCAGTTTTTGACGCTTAATCTCTTCAACCGATAATTCTAGCGGAAAACCATAAGTATCGTAAAGTGTGAAAATATCAGCGCCAGTAATTTCAACATCCCCCAGCTCGTTCAGCTTATTAAGGCCCTTATTTAGCGTTTGCCTGAAGGCACGCTCTTCTTTTTCTAGAATTTGAACAATTTCTGATGCTTTTTCTTTCAGAGCGGCAAAATCATCACTGTAGATATTAGTAATAACCGGAATTGTGTCGCCTAAAAAGTTTTGCTCTATGCCTAAACTAAGAGCATATCGAACAGCACGACGAACTAGGCGCCTTAAAACATATCCTTGCTCTTTATTGCTTGGGATAACACCGTCGTAAACTAGCATTGTAGCCGCACGTAGATGGTCGGCAATGACACGCATATCCTCGGTATTATCGACATATTTTTTGCCACTACTTTTTTCAAGCTGAGTAATAATTGGCGACAGCAAACTAATATTAAATACATCTGGGTCATTATCGGCTGCGGCGACAATTCTCTCTAGTCCGCCGCCAAAATCAACATTTTTCCTATCTAGTAATGAAAAACTGCCGTCTTCGTTGCGACGATACTGCATAAAAACTTGGTTACCTATTTCCATAAACTGACCACTGTCGCTGGCCGGATGAGCCTTACCATAGCTGGCATCGTGATA
Organism: Candidatus Saccharimonadota bacterium; assembly: GCA_018064165.1. Classification (GTDB taxonomy): domain Bacteria; phylum Patescibacteriota; class Saccharimonadia; order Saccharimonadales; family Saccharimonadaceae; genus JAGOZV01. Next base: position 744 of record JAGOZV010000022.1, on the reverse strand, counting down.
CTCTGGGCCAAAATCGTAAAAAACTTCACTATCTGGACCAGCAGGATCGCCAATTGGCGTACCCTTTATGCCAGCACCCCGACTCCACCAATTTTCCTTATCGTTATAGAAAAATATACGTTCACCTGGGTTAATCCCCCTTTTGTCGCCATTTTCGGCTGAATCCATTTCAACAATTTTGGCCTCTATTCCTTCTTCCTCAAAAACCTTTTGCCAAATTTGAGCAGTTTCATCATCTCGTGGAATATTGTTCTCTTTGTCGCCAATAAATGCCGTAACGTATAGTTTTTGCGGGTCTAGACCAACTTCTTTAGTTAAAAATTCAAAAAACCAACGAATTTGCTGTTCCTTAAAATAATCCCCCATGCTCCAGTTGCCAAGCATTTCAAAAAATGTTGTATGACGATTGTCGCCAACATCTTCAATATCCTGAGTTCGCAAACACGTTTGGCTATCTACCAAACGAGTGCCTTCCGGATGATTCTCCCCCAACAAATATGGCAATAAAGGCTGCATACCACTGCTTGTAAATAACGTCGTAGAATCGTCATTTAAAACTAATTTTGCGCGTTCAATATGAGCATGATTTTTGTCTTTAAAGAAATTAATGTATTTTCGTCTGATTTCATTCGCATTTGTTTTCATAGTAATTAATTATAACATTAAAATTTGTCCTATGTCTTGGCCGCTGAGAAGGATGACATCATTTTGTTATAACTTCGCTCTTTTTCCATTTTCATATAC
>JAGOZV010000021.1 GCA_018064165.1 Candidatus Saccharimonadota bacterium | reverse complement strand
TGGTGCGCACGAGAAGATTTGAACTTCCACGAGCCGAAGCTCACTAGCCCCTCAAGCTAGCGCGTCTACCAATTCCGCCACGCGCGCGCATGTGTAAAGTATAAACTTTTTATGGTGTTTTGTAAACGGATTGTTTGCCTGCAGACCAATAAAGAACGTCTGAATACCTGCTAACTGGAGAGACTAATTTAACATCGTCGCCAAACGAACGTACGCTTTTTAAGTTTACATAATTTGCGGTGGTTTGGTACAACCCAATTCCAGGGACGTCTTCCAGCCATCTATTAATAAAAGTTTTATATTTTGCGGCTCGCAACTCGGGGCTTCGCTTGTTTCGTGCAGATGCTAGAGCGTCGTCTACAATAGCATTTTTATAATTAGAGAAATTAAGCCCATTCTTATTTGCTTGGCTAGAATGCCAATAAGCGTAAACATCGGAATCTGCACCAATATTAATTTTATTTATTAGAATGTCAAAATCGCGAGGCTGTAAAATATTTTGTAGCGCACCCTGATCAACGTCTTCTAAATCTAGAATTTGAGTATCGGTTTTTATGCCTAAGTTGCTAAGCTGCTTAACAACTTCGTCTGCAGCCAGCTCTAATTCTGGGCTTTTTATAACAGCAATCTTAAGGCGCAACTCTTCGTCCCCCTTTTTCCAGGTGCCATTATTTGTTTGTTTCCAGCCTAATTCATCTAAATACATTTTTGCGGTATTTACATTAAAGACCGGCTTAATAGCTTGGGCAGTTTCTGCAATAATTGGAGTAAATAGTTCTTGTAAATATTTTCCTCCGATGTTCTCTCTTAATTCTGTAGTGTTAATGCCGCTTCTTATTGCCTGGCGCATTTTTGCGGTATTAAGTTTTTCAGAAGCCGTGTTAAACAATAAATAAACTCCACCCTGGGTAGCTGATGAACGAACATTATAGCGTTTGTTGTCAACTTCAGATAATTGTTTTGGTGTTAAATCGGCCAATCCGTTAACTTCGTTAAATTTTAATGCATTCAGCAAAGAATCTTGTTTTTCATAGGCTAACATTTGAAAGCGAGAGAGCAAGGCCTTGCCTTTATAATAATTATCATTTCTAACTAAATGAACAGCCTGACTGCTAGCGCCAAGGCCATCGCCGTCTTGTAGCAACCTGAATATAAATGGCCCGCTACCTACCGGATTCGTACTAAATTGATTTTCGCGTAAAGCAGTTGGATCTACATCTTTAAGAATATGTTCTGGCAAAACGGCAAATGTTAAATAATGCTGAAAAGGCGCAAACGGCGAATTTAATTTTATTTCAATAGTTTGCTCATCTATTTTTTTTGCTTCAACATTATTCCAAACATTATAAGTATTGGCCTTTACTGTAGGATTTTTCAAAAGATTAATTGTGAAAATTAAATCATCAGCAGTTACTGGGGCGTCATCGTGCCATTTGGCATCTTTACGCAAAGTTAACGTGTAAACCGTTTCTGTTTCGTCTATTTTTAAACCGGAAAGAAGATCGTAGCCTAAGTTACCGCTCGTATCGTACTGCATTGGTTGAGAAAATATAAGCTTAGATAGTGCTTGTTCTCCGTTTGAATTAACGTAAAGCGGATTTAGCGTTTGAATTGGCCCCATAACCCCCTCCACGTAAACGCCGTTTTTAGCTGAAACTTCTGTTGTGTAACTATTTCTATACCAAAACAGTTGTATACCTATCATTAATATTAAAAAACCAATAAGTAAAAACCAGCTAATTACGTGTCGCCTAACATCGCCCATACTAGTCCACCGACGCACAATAAATTTATGTGCGTGTGTAGTGCTTTTATCTTCTGCTTTTTTTAATCTTTTAGATAAAGCATTTGCGTCAAAACTTAATTTTGACGTTTTCTTCCATTTTTCGTCTTTTTTCTTTGCCATATTTCCCCTAATTGCCAAGAACAAGGGAAACTAGAATAGAACTAACAAACACAACAGCCATTATAACGGTAACGTCAAATAGGTTTTTGTCAAAACCACGGCGTGTAGTGTAAAGTTCCCCAGAAGCACCGAAGCCAGCGCCTAGGGTAGCACCCCGTTGTTGAAGCAATACCGCTATAACTAGAATAACCGCGGAAACAACTGTTACTATCTGCAAAAAATCATCAATGTTCATTTTCTTTCTCCATTTCTTTAAGATAAACCATATCGTATGATGTACTAACTATGTAATTAATTAACCCTAAAATTAACCCTGCTACTATTGAATGCTGGAATGTCATTGATATGTCGCCTGGCGCAAGTAATAGCGAGTAGTACACCAGAACCCCATTTACTATTAGCATAAATAAGCCTAGCGTTACCAATATTAACGGGAAGGACAAAGTAACTAAAATTGGCTTAATAAATGAATTTGCCATCGAGAAAATTAAACCAGCAGACAAGAATGCCATTACTCCTGCGGCGGGTTCTACTTTGTCGTAGCCAGAACCAAGCAATCTTAGCGCTACCCATATGCCAAACGAGTTTGCAACCCATCTTACAGCAAAGGTTATCACCGTGCGATTTGTAATATTATTAAACATGCTCCATACTATTATACTTCAAAGAATCCTAAAAATACACAACTACAAAACTAAAGCTGACTTTTTATTATTTTTGCCTTGCTTTCCCCCACTATTCCCGCGAGCTCTTCTTCTGTTGAACACTGAATTGCCCTTACGCTACCTAGTGTTTTTATTAATTTTTGACGTGTCTTTGGACCAATTCCAGGAATCTCTTCTAATACATTTTTGGTTTGCTGATTTCGTTTTAAAACCGTATGATAACTAACTGCAAAGCGGTGTGATTCGTCACGAATTCTTTGGAAAAGTTTTACCACGTCCAAATATTTACTGTTTGTAACGCCAGCATCTAAATTTTTAGCGTGCGACGACAAGTTGCCCTTGCCAACATGCAAATTCACCACAAAATAATTGTCGCTTAATGTAACTGATACACCCCTTTGCGGTTCTTTAATTAATTCATGCAAATTATTTGTATCTATATTTGAAAGGACATTGTGTACCACAAGCTCTTCGTCGTTTTTTGCAAGGCTTACAATAGGGATAGTTAAACCAAGTTGTGCTAATATTTCACCACTAGCTTTCAGCTGCCCCTTTCCTCCATCTATTAAGATTAAATCGGGTTTTGTTTCGTTTTTATTTCTTCCAGAAAAACGCCTGCTTATAACTTCTTGCATATTTTTATAATCGTCGTTACGCTGAACGTGCATTTTATATTTTCTGTATTCCTGCCGATTACTTGCACCGTTTGTAAAAACTACTTGTGAAGCCACTACATTAGAACCACTCATATGCGAAATGTCATAGCCTTCTATTCGCGCAGGTGGAGTTGGTAAATTAAAAATATTTTTTATAAGCACCAGTGCGTTATCTTTACTTAAATCAATAGATTCTGTATCACTAAATGAAATTCTTCGTTTCAATTCATTTAAATTATATAAACGATTACGATACTTGGCTGCTTCTTCGTAATTGTGCTCGTTTGCTGCAATTTTCATATGATGCTCAAACTCTTTAATTAAAGCCGAGCGATTACCTTTAATATAACTGATTAATAAACGCAGATTCTTTTTGTATTCCTCTGAGGTTATATTTTTTGGATCCAAGCCAATGTGTGCGTCTAAACTTGGTCGTTCATCCTTTTTCGGAGATTTTGTAAAATATGGGAAAACCTTACGCAAATATCGTAAAGCTTTTTTTATAGGAACGGCATTATAATATGGCCCAAAATACTCTGCTCCGTCGTCTAGTGGATTTCTTGTGTAAGAAACAAATGGCCAATCATCTTTCATGTTTATACGAATATATATTTGCGATTTATCATCACGAAGCAAAATGTTAAACCGTGGCATGTATCGTTTAACCATTTCACTTTCTAAAAACAATGCGTCAATTTCTGTTTCGGTTTCAATCCAATCTGTGTCTGCAATTTCGGCAACCAAGGCTTGAGTTTTTAGGTCGAAATCTTTATTATTTTGGAAGTACTGTCGTACACGATTTTTTAAGACCGCAGCTTTTCCTACATAAATTATTTCTCCATTTTTAGATTTATGAAAATAAACTCCTGGCGAACGAGGCAGTGTCTTTAATTTATTTGATAGTTCTTTTGCGGGCATACTGTAACTATTATATCATTGACGAAACACGTAAAAAAATATATAGTAAGTGTAAGATTTATGACTCCAATAGAAAAATCAAACATAAATATTATTAGTTATAACCTGTATCATAATAATGCTAGCAAAGATCTTGCGCATTTAGCGGAAGAATACAGTGTTGATATTTTTTGTCTTCAAGAAGCTGATAGTTCCGAATTGCCGGAAAAAATTGGAAATCTAAAAATTGCCGGATCTACAGACAAAAATCGTTTGGATTTAGTTATATATTACAACCCTACGAAGTTTCGTTTAGTTGGTACCAAAGCTTTCGTGCTTGAACGATCTGCGCATGATTTAATTATGTCTCCTAGCAATCAACGTCTTTTGGCTGCTAAATTAATCAGCAAAGATTCGGACAAGCCACTGGTAATTGCCAGTTTCCACGGTGCGCCTCTTACAGATATTAATCGTAAACGAAAGCGACAAATTCGAGAAGCGCATACCGTTCTACGTGAGTTCGGTGGCGACGATCCAACCATAATGACTGGCGACTATAATTATCCTTTTTTCAAGAAAAATTTAGAAAAAGTAATTGGTTTGCAAGGCTATGAAATGGCGTTAAGCGATAAGTTTACATACGCCCGAGCACTTCCTGGTCGTTACGATTTCGTAACCTATTCGGATGCAACAGTAACAGATGTTCTTACATTGCCAAAAGGTCTATCCGACCATCGGCCAATTTTAATAAAAGCCACAGACCTGTAAAGTTACAGGTCTGCCTTTTTGGTGTCTTCAGCTTCTGCTGTTTCTTCGCCGCCATTATCAGATGCGACATCTTCTGCGTCTTCGCCTTCGCCAGCTGCAGCAGCATTAGCAGCCTCTAGTGCGCTTGGCTCGTAAACGTTCGCCACTACAAGCTCTAGATCTTGATCTACATCTGCAAACTCAACACCTTTTGGCAGTTTAATGTCTTTAATAGCCAATTTGCTTTCTTCGTCTTTTAGTGATTCCACAGAAATTGTTAACGATTCAGGAAGATCGGCTGGTAAAGCTTTAATATTAATTTTCTCTATTGCTTGCAAGATGATTAAACCAGTTCTTTCCGCAGGGCTTTCGCCTAAACCGGTAAGACCTATTGACACTTCTGTTTCAATTTTCTCGTTCTGTTTAATTGCTTGAAACGCCAAATGCTGAATTTGATGTTTCACCGCATCTATATCTATTGTTTTTACAATAACAAGTTGCTTTTTACCCTTAAGCTCTACTTGAAATGGCGTGTGTCGCCCTACTTCTTCAATAACTTTTAATGTTTCGCCCTGTTTAGATTGAGTATTTGCCCCTGGTTTTCCGTCTCCGTACACAACACTGGGTATCATACCCGATGCGCGTAGTTTTGCGACTTTTTTACCAGTAATTTGCCGTTCATCTAATTTAAGTACAATATTCGCCATATTCCTCCTTTGGTCGTTTGACTGATATATCTATTATATCACGAGAATTACTAATTAGTTTTCACAATAACCAGTCCACTTATATGCTAAAATAGTATACATGCATGAAATCTTTTTAAACACCCTTGTTAGTTTTGGCGCAATACCAGGACTAGACTTAGTCACTATCATTACAACAGCCGGATGGTTAGCGGTACTCTTTGTTATTTTTGCAGAGTCTGGTCTATTAATAGGCTTTTTCTTGCCCGGTGATAGCTTGCTTTTTACCTCTGGAGTATTAGTACACGCTGGTGTCTTTAATATTGACATTCACCTTTTTATTCTACTGCTATTTATTGCGGCGGTTGCTGGCGATTCTACTGGTTACTGGTTTGGTAGAAAAACAGGTCCAAAAATATTCAAGAAGCCCGACGCTAAAGTATTTAAACAATCTCATATTCAAAAAGCACAAGATTTTTACGAAAAGCACGGCCCGAAAACCATCATTATAGCAAGGTTTGTTCCTATTGTTCGCACCTTTGCACCTATTGTTGCCGGCGTAGGTAAAATGGACTATAAAAGATTCTTTTCTTACAATATTATAGGTGGCGCACTTTGGGTAACGCTAGTTACTTATGCTGGATATTATCTCGGCGCCTTCTTTGAGAGCATGGGGCTAGACATCGATCAAGTATTGTTGCCAATAATTATTATTATTATTTTCGTTTCATTGCTTCCAGCTATATATGAAATTTTTAAAGAAAAAAGCAATCGCGATAAAATTAAGTCCGAAATTAATAAATTCTGGAAAAAAATAACGAAAAAAGAAAAACAATCTAAAAACGAAGGTTAGCTAAATAACTTTTGCTAAGTATTTTCCGGTTGGCGAATTTTTAGCTTTCGCTACTTCTTCTGGCGTTCCATTGGCAATTAAATTGCCTCCAGCCGACCCACCTTCTGGCCCCATGTCGATAATGTAATCGGCCGATTTAATGACATCTAGATTATGCTCAATAATAACCATTGTATTGCCACCATCTACGAGCTTATTTAAAATACCGAGTAGTCGTTTTACGTCGTCGCTATGAAGGCCTGTTGTAGGTTCGTCTAAAACGTATAATGTTTTACCAGTTGAACGCCTAGAAAGCTCTGTGGCCAATTTAATGCGCTGAGCTTCCCCGCCACTGAATGTTGTGGCAGGCTGACCAAGCTTAATGTAACCTAGGCCTACATCAACCAAGGTTTTAAACTTACTATGAATTGCAGGAATATTTTCGAAGAAACTTGCGGCCTGCTCTACAGTCATATCTAAAATCTCGCTTATATCTTTGCCCTTATATTTAATTTCGAGCGCTTCGCGGTTGTACCTTTTACCTTTACAGACATCGCACTTCATATAAACATCTGGTAAGAAATTCATTTCTATTTTAATAACGCCATCGCCCTTACAGTGCTCGCAACGACCGCCTTTTACGTTAAAGCTAAACCGTCCAGCTTTATAGCCGCGAATATTAGCTTCCGGAGTTCCGGCAAAAAGTTCACGAATGTTAGTGAAAACCCCTGTATATGTAGCAGGATTAGAACGTGGAGTTCGCCCAATAGCAGATTGATCTATAACAATGATTTTATCTAGCTGTTTAATGCCTTCAATTTTATCGTGTTTTCCCGGAACTGCTTGCGCTCGATGTAAACGTGCCGATAGTTCTTTAGCTAAAATAGAATTTACCAAGGTAGATTTACCACTTCCAGACACACCACTAACTACTGTCATTACGCCAAGAGGAAAATCAACACTTATATTCTTTAAGTTATTCTCTTTAGCGCCAACAACTGTAATTTTTCTGTCTTTTTCTATTTTACGACGTTTTTTAGGTGTATCGATTTTATCTATTCCGGCCAAGTACCTTCCTGTTATGCTAGCTGTATTTTTAGCCACTTCTGAGGGCGTGCCATAAGCTACTATTTCACCACCTTTAACACCAGCCCCCGGACCGACATCAATTAAATAATCGGCTTGCCTAATTGTATCTTCGTCGTGCTCAACAACGATAACGGTGTTACCAAGGTCTCGCAAATGCCTTAAAGTTGCTATTAAGCGATCGTTGTCTCGTTGGTGTAGCCCAATTGATGGCTCATCTAAAACGTATAACACGCCTTGAAGACCAGATCCAATTTGCGTAGCAAGCCTAATACGCTGAGCTTCACCACCGCTTAATGTGTTCGCCGCTCGCGTTAGCTCTAAATAGTTAAGCCCAACATCTTTCATGAACCGTAAACGATTTATGATTTCTTTAATAATTTGCTTACCAATAAATTGTTCTTTTTCAGTTAGCTCTAGTTGATTGTCAAATAAATCTAAGGCTTCATCTACATTTAAGCCGGCCACATCCATAATATTATATCCATGAACAGTCACTGCCAATACCACTGGTTTTAAGCGTAGCCCATGACATGCACTACAAGGTCGCTCGCGCATAAAACGCTCAATGTCTTTTCGCATAAATTCACTGTCGGTCTCGCGATGCCTGCGTTCTAAGTTTGGAATAACCCCTTCATACGTTGCGTCGTAAGTTCGCCCATTACCCAATTCTACTTCATATTTGTCGTTGCCAGTTCCGTATAAAATTTTTTCTATAACCTCTGGTGGAAGATCTCGCACAGGCACGCGGACGCTAAAATTATGTTTTTTTGCAACTTCTGCAAGCCGTTTCATATACCACGAATCGCTGTTGACTCGATTATATGGGCGAATAGCACCTTCTGCGATTGTTAGATTGGGATTAAATACTAAATCTGGATCAACCTCCAGTCGATAACCAATGCCTGTACAAATTGGACAAGCGCCTTGAGGCGAGTTAAAACTAAAGAGTCTAGGTTCAAGTTCAGGAATTTCTATATCGGGATTATCTAAAGAAACATAACGCTGACTCATCATTTTTATTTCATCTGTGTCTGCGTACAGTATGCCCACTAAACCATCTGCTATATCTAACGCCTGTTCAGTTGATTGAGCGATGCGACTTCTCATGTCTTGAGCAACCACCACGCGATCAACCACCAACTCTATTGTGTGGCGCTCGGTTTTTTTAAGTGAGGGAAATTCGTCAAGCGAATAAATCGTTCCGTCTACTCTAGCTCGAGCAAAACCCATTCGCTTATATTGCTCTGGTATGTGCGAAAACTCGCCTTTTTTATCTTTAGCAATTGGCGCCAAAATTATAATTTTAGAACCTTCTGGCGAGTCCATTATTTCATCAATTATATCGTCTTTTGTGCGACGCGTAACTGCACGACCAGTAATTGGGTCGTGAGGAATACCAATTCTTGCAAAAAGTAATCGCAAATAATCATAAATTTCAGTAACAGTAGCAACTGTAGATCGAGGATTTCGACTAGTAGATTTTTGATCTATAGAGATTGCAGGGCTAAGACCATTGATTTGGTCTACGTCTGGCTTATCGACAGTTCCCAAGAACTGACGGGCATAACTAGACAGACTTTCAACATAACGACGTTGCCCTTCGGCATAGATAGTATCAAAAGCCAATGAAGACTTTCCACTACCCGAAAGACCTGTAATAACTACTAATTTGTCGCGTGGAATTTTAACATTTACGTCTTTTAGATTATTCTCGCGCGCGCCTTTTACCTCTATATACTCTGCCATAATACCTGATATAGTATACTCTCTTTAGCAGGAAATGTCCAGGGTACAGAAGGTCGTGTGTGCTAGCTAAT
>JAGOZV010000020.1:4978-9533 GCA_018064165.1 Candidatus Saccharimonadota bacterium | reverse complement strand
CCCATAAACGTTGCGGCTTCTTCTCGTAGATCTTTATATTGCGCCCCCTGAATTACTCCAAACAACGCCTGGTACGGTTTGTCGGGGTTTTCATTGCGCAATCGCTGAACTTCTGCCAAACTACGCTTAGCCCATGGGTGGGTGCGCGTTCTTAAAGACTCAACTTGATATTCGTAGCTATCTTGAAGAGCGGTTAATTCGTCAAAAGCAAAAGTTATATCTGCACCGATTGCACTTTGCACTTGCATAGAAAATTCTGGAGTAAAGCGATGCATAGAACCGTTAAGGTGAGATTTAAAATTTACCCCATCATTATCTACAAATGCATGGCGAGATTTTGTTTTAGCGATTACTTTGTCTTCTTCTATGGCAGAATCCATTGCCAAAACTTTTTTATAACCACTTCCTAAAGATAAAACCTGAAAACCACCCGAATCGGTAAAAGTTGGGCCAGGCCAATTCATGAATTTTCCCAAACCGCCTGCTTTTTGTAAAATTTCAGGCCCTGGTTGTAAATACAGATGATAGGCGTTGGCCAAAACTGCCTGAGCCCCTACTGCCTTTACTTGTTCGGGCACCATTGCTTTTACGGCCGCTTTCGTTCCAACCACAATAAATGCCGGTGTTTCTATTTTTCCATGTGGGGTTGTAATAATTCCAGCTCTTGCCAAAGGTGCACCATCAAGTTTATGGGTGATTTCAAATTTAAAGCCCATTTTATGCCCTATATTTCTTGTTAGTAAGTTCTTTTAGTGATAACGAGCGATTGTATTCAAGGGTGCCGTATTTAAAAATTCTGGCTGCAATTATAAGGAATATGGCAGCGGTTAGCCAAATGATCGCGATAGATATTATTGCAACTGTTGGGTTTAAAACGCCAAACGCATTTTGTACCATTATTGTTACAGGTGCAGAAAGTGGAAAATAACTTAATATTTGCACAACTAATGAAGTTGGTTCTGTAATTATTGTCATAAAAACATAAAGTGGTATAAACATTGCTACAATAACTACTCCTAGAAAATTGTTTGCTTCTTTTGCTGTTGGTACTGCAGCGCCAATTGCCACCAAAAGACCAGTAAGCATAGCTAAACCACCCGTCATGGCAAAGAAGCCAACCGCAAATTGATGCATTGTCATTGTGGCGTCTGTTAGAAAATCTACACTAGCGCTTCCAGTAAGGGCTTGATTAATGTCGGTTTTGAACAGTGTCGTGGCAATGATGATTGGTAAAACTATTACTAATATTTGAATGAAGCCCAATATGAATAATGAAATTATTTTACCTGTAATTAATGTGCGAGACTCAATGGTAGTTAATATAATTTCTGTAACGCGATTTTCTTTTTCTTCAGTTGTACTAACAACCATTTGATTACTTAAAAGTATAAGGACTAAATAAAATACAGCTAAAAACATTATTGGCGCAATAATTCGCTCAATTCCAGCTAGCGGCTCGCCATTTTTGAATGTAATATTTTTCGTTTCAATGTTTTGTGTAGCTATTATAGGCAGAGCTTTTTCGTTAGCGACATAGCTGCTGGCTGCCGTTTTTAGAATAGTGTTAGCCGCAATAGAATATTTTTCGTTTTCAAAAATACTTATTTCCTTGCCAAATGTTTTGGTTGCCTCTTTTGCCGGATTCGTTGGAAAAACAATCAGTAAATCCGAGTTACCAGTTTTTACATTTTTCAGTGCCATTTCTTTTTGGCTATTAGGCACAAGTTCCAGTTTTAAAGCAGTAGCTACTTCTGGAGAAATTAAACCAGAATTATCTATAACCTGAATGTTATTTATGTCTGCCTTGTTAAGGTCGGACAGTTTCTGTTGACTGGTGGCAGTTGATAAAAACACTAATCCGTAAACAATACCTATCATAACTGGAAATGATAGTAGCGATATCCAAAAACTCCATTTTTTTAATGATCTCATAACTTCAAAACGAACAACATTCCCTAAATTATGCATTTTTTACCTTCTGTGATTTAGTGTTTTCATAAATTTCGACGAAAATATCATCTAAAGACTTTCCACCAAAAGATTTTTTAACTTCTTTAACTGTGCCATAGGCCTTGGTTTCGCCATCTTTTAGAAGAATCAAACGATCGCAGACTTTCTCTACCTCTTCCATTTGATGAGTAACGATAATAACTGTTGCGCCGCGTTTTTTTCTCTCCTCAATAATATTCATAAGTAAACGCCGGTTAACTGGATCAAAGCCTTTTGTTGGCTCGTCTAGAATTAATAAATCTGGGTCATTTATTACGGTTATGCCAAGTTGGATTTTTTGTTGTTGGCCACCTGAAAGTTTGTCTATGCGCGTTTTAGCGTAACCCGCCATGTCTACCTCTTTAAGGTAGCTCAAGGCGCTTTTTTTTGCTTGATCTCGGGAGAGGCCTTTTAAAGTGCCAAAATAAATCATAACGTCTAGAACTTTTTCTTTACGGTACATGCCTCGCTCTTCGGGTAGGTAGCCCAACTTAATATTGCTGCTTGGCGAGTATTTTTCGCCATTTACTAATAAACTTCCACTGGTGGCTTTATACAAGCCAAGTAAAGCTCTTAAAGTGGTTGTTTTTCCACTACCATTTGAACCTAGGAAACCGAAAGTCTCCCCCTTCTTAACTGAAAAGCTTAAATCATTAACAGCTATTTTGTTTCCGAATACCATTGAAAAATTATTGATCTCAATGACGTTTGGTGATTTTTTAGTTTTCTCCATACCTTAATTTATTATACATTATGAACGAAATCTTTTAAGACAAAAAATCCCCGCTTAAGTGCAGGGATGTAAAAATGCAAAAATAAATTACTTTTTGCGAGGCTTAATTTCGTTACGACCAAGATTCTTTTTAGTTTCCGTGTAAGTAACATGCTTTTTAAGTGCTGGATCGTATTTACGAAGTGTTAATTTTTCAGTAGTATTTTGCGTATTTTTAGTAGTGTAGTAAGTACGGCCGTTGCTTTCTTCGCTAACCATTCCAACTAATTTACGTTTTGTATTCTTTTTCGCCATGATATTCCTTATTAATAATAGATATAACTTTGCATTATTATAGCAAGTTTAACCTGTTTATGCAAGATTATTACTTTGTTTTCTTAGATATTCTTTAATTAACCTAACGTCTTGTAGATCTTTTGGTCGGGCATCGGCCTGCTTTATTGTTTGAGTAAGCTCTAGCGAAGCATACCTTAGGCCATTAATAATAACGGAGTCTTTTATAATTTCATTAAACACTTGCGGTTCACCCGAGATTGTCCAGTTAGTAAAAATTTCTATGTCTTCACCGTACAAACTGCCATAATTATCTCGACACTTTAGTTTTAGCGACGGATGTTTTTTTAATTTCTCGAATATATTAATTGGTACAACTAAATCTATGTCGTTAGAATTACGTATGCCTAAGGCCTGTAAAATACCCGAGCCCATGATAATAAACTCGGTTGAGTTTAAACTTAAACGCTGTATTTGGTCGTTAAAATTAACGGTTGTCACCGGCGCCTCCTATTTGTCCTCTTTCTTTACGACTCAAAAGTTTTTCATTATTATTTTTAGCGACTGTCTCAAGGTTTGAATTTAGAAGATGCGCAATTGTTGTAATATACCACAAAACATCGCCTAGCTCTTTTATAATTTCATTTTTGTCTTCAGTGCTAAGAGTGCCATTTTTATCACGAATAAGTTTTTTGAATTTCTCAGCAACCTCCCCGCTTTCGCCTACTAAACCTAAAACCTGATCCATTAAAGCTGGACTAATTTCCCCGTAACTGTGATGGCTACTTAGCGTACTTAATGCTATTTTTTCATATTCGTCTAATTTCATGGACGCCTCCTTTATTTTCCTATTTCTTCATTATATAGTATAATATAAAAATATTCTGGTTACTGCTAGAATAAGTTCTTGCGAAAGGTTAATACGACCATGGATAAGTTAGACGATGTGAACACTGATGTTGAGCTACTATCTGCAGCTATAATAAAGCTGCAAGAGGAAAACGCTTACTTAGAAAGGTCTCTTGCTCAGGCCCAAGTAGAATATATCCTCGAGCAACAATACGTTGAGGACATGATTACACAGTGGGATCTTGGTGCAAGTCAGCTGACGGGGCTGATCCGAGATAATGAAAAAAATGATAAGTATATTGATAAACTTTTAGATAGGATTAATGCTCTCGAGCATGAAGTGCACTGTTGGAAGATTAAAAATCGAAAGCATGACGAAGAAGAAGCTATAAAGTCGTACGAATAATTTCGCAAATTGCAGGAAAGTCCTGCCTTCCTCGCATCTTCATAAGGTGCGAGGTTATTTATATTTTTAGTATTTTAATATAGTGGTTAGCTCTTGCGAGTAACGATATTTTAATGTACAATATTTCAGTGTGCCGCTTTAGCTCAGTTGGTTAGAGCGACTGTTTTGTAAACAGTAGGTCTACGGTTCGAATCCGTAAAGCGGCTCCAATTTTACATGCTGGAATCGTGTAGTGGCAATCACAGGAGACTGTAAATCTCCCGCCTTTAGGCTTCGTAGGTTCGAGTCCTACTTCCAGCACCAAG
>JAGOZV010000020.1:0-4878 GCA_018064165.1 Candidatus Saccharimonadota bacterium | reverse complement strand
GTCTACGGTTCGAATCCGTAAAGCGGCTCCAATTTTACATGCTGGAATCGTGTAGTGGCAATCACAGGAGACTGTAAATCTCCCGCCTTTAGGCTTCGTAGGTTCGAGTCCTACTTCCAGCACCAAGTTTGCATGAGATGCCGCGATAGCTCAGTTGGTAGAGCGCATCCATGGTAAGGATGAGGTCTCGGGTTCAAATCCCGATCGCGGCTCCAAATTCCATAAATTAGAACAGCTTCAAAAAGCTCAAATTGAGATTATAAGTAAATCAATATTATTTTTTAAAATATTATTCGCAAGCAATTAAATCTAGTAATGTAGAAATATACTCGGCATGACTCCATGCAAGAGGTGAAGGTGCAATTATTTCTCCACTATTTGGATTTACTTGTTCGCCAAGCATACCAGCACTTGAGGCTGTGTTTTTAACCCAATCTAGAATGCGTAAAGCTTTAGCGTTTTCGTTTTTGCTAATATAATATTGTGCTAACCACAGGCTGGAAATTAGCCAATAATTTCCGGTGTAATTTGAGGATGTTTTTCGGTAGTAATCGTTAGTGTAACGCGGTAAAGAAACCTGATTGTCTTCAGTTAAGAAAGTTTCGGTTAAAGTTTTAAAGGATTCGGTTATTTGATTTGAATGTTCGGTAAATAAACCAAAGAAATAGCTGCCAAAAAAGCTTGAAGTATCGACTTCAGCGTTTTTTTGTTCGCCTTCTGGCGTAAATAATATTCCTCTGTAGAAATATTTTTTATCTTCATTGAATAAGTATTCTTTAGCGGCCGTTTGTATGTCTTCGGCTGCGGCTCGCCACTTAACCGCGCTATTGCTGTCGTTCATTTCATTTGCTAAATCCGAGGCAGCAATTAAGGCAGCTTGAGTAACAGCCACAGTATATGGCGAAACGGCAAATATCTCTTCCCACAAATCGTAGCTTGGTTTAGGTAAATTTGTGTCGTAATCTATAAATTCAGACAAAAAATTACTTGCGGGCAAAATTAAATCTTTATAAAATTCTTTAAGAATATTTTTATCTTTTTGCACTTCATAGTACTGAGCAAGCATAAAGATAGTTAATGCGGTTTCGTCTTCCTGAATTGGTGGTGCGCTAATATTGCCGTGTTTATATGGATGCCAACTACTGCCTATAGCGCCGTCGGGGCGATATTTGTGAGATAAATAACCACTTGGGTGAAGGGTGCGTTTAGCAAACTGAAAGAAGCGATGAGGCTCGTCTTTAAAGCCAAGACGAATTAGCGGCCAAAGCACAAGTGCTGCGTCTCGTGGCCAACAATAAGCATAAGCGTCGCGAGAGTAGTTTAGCATCGAGCTATCTGTACTGGCGATAACTGCCCCTTTGTTATCGATGTGCGCCTTTAAAACCATAAGACTAGTAATAAATTCATGTTGATGCTCTTTTGGCACACGCTTTGAAACATCTAAAGAGGTTTTTAGCCACTTGTGCCACCAAGAGCTTGTGCTTGTAAGTCTAGAAGCAAAACCGGCTTCTTTGATTTGCTTGTTAACGTAAAGGGCTTCGCGTATTGATTTTCCTGCCGAAATAGAATAATCAAGACGATCAGAACTTAACGGCCCTAAATTCAAAGAAAAACGAATTGTTGAATCCACTCGGCCATGTTCTACGTAGCATTGATTTAATTCGCCATCTTCAGCATCGCGAAAAGTTCCTTCTTTGCCTTCTATGCCAAAAATTCCAATTGCGTATTGATCGAAAGGTTTGTCGTGATAATTACCGGTTACAACAAAAGCCCGACGACCGCGATAGTGCAAGATAGCGTCGTTGTCTGGTAGGTACTGAGCAGTGTCTGTATTACTAGCAGAATCACCAATTTTGAAAGCTTGATGCATAAAAAGTTTAATTTCACGGGGACGGTCTATAGCGTTAACAACATGAATATTGCGCATAAAAGCACTAATATTAGCATCTACAAAATCGTCAAATTCTAGAATGATGCCGATTTTATAATTTTTAGCGACAGTTCGACCAATTAGCGCATCGTGTGGGTAGCTAAAGTTGAACTGCCAGTCTCCATTATCTAGCCAATTTATTCCCCCATCTACATAAACACCAATTTTATGGCGTGTATCAGCCCCTATGGTGTGATTCTCAAAACCTACGTATGGATAAAAGAAATCATGAACCATACCATAATCGTTTAGTCCGACATTCATTTCGCCGTTGCTTAAAACAATTGGACGACTCACTAATTTGCTCCGTAATGCTTAAGCCGTGCGTTAATATCGCGAATGGTGTTCATGTAATATATAAACGCATCGTATGGTGAAGGGTGCGGGCTAAAATAATCATGAACTTTACCGTCTTCATTTGTAGAGGTGAATAAATAATACAGATTATCTGAGGTTTGAAGCTTACGCCAATCGTCTTTTAGTTGTTCGTCATTGGAATTTTGCACTGCCTCGGCTTGCTCGTAGAGGGCTTTACCAGCTTGATGCTGCATACTATTGCCAAGCCATGCGCTTAAATCACGTTTTGCGTCTGCCCATGAAGTAGCATCTGGAATGTCAATTTCGTCTACGGCTTCATATTTATTTGAAGCTTCCGTTACGGTTAAAAAGTCATGACTTGGTAAATTACACCAGTCTGTTACAAAGCCACTAAAGAATTTAAAGATACCAGTTTCTTCCCAGTGATGTTCGCCGAATGTTTCGTAATCCATAAATAAGTTAAGCACGTCGCGATTTGTTAGTGATTTGTCGGCCCAGTCGCTAAATTTACGAGCGGTAAGTGGAAAATCACTCCAGTTGGTATTGCTAAAACGAAAAGCAATATCGTCACTAAGCTTATAATTGCGCAAGAATAATGAAGCATTAGAACCAGGCACTTTATATACATAATTTGGACTACGCCAGTCGAGGTTTTTCTCCCAACCTTCTGCTAAAACAGCCTTAAAGCCATGCTCGCCAGCCCATTGCCCCACACTGTTGTTGTATGAAAGTTCGGTTCCACGGAATGCGGTTGGAGTTACCCCAAATAATTCTTGAATGAAGGCCGTGTGCTTTATTACTTGAGCTTCAAATTCATCTTTATTATAAAAATATGCTAAAGAGTGATAATAGGTTTCAGCAAGAAGCTCTACTCTTCCGGTTGCTACCATTTCACGAAAATCGTCTATTAAATCGGGAGCCCAATTAAGGGCTTGCTCGAGAAAAACACCCGACAAACTATACGTAACTTTAAAATTAGGATTTTCGTTAAGTAACTTAAGCACAAGCTTATTCATGGGACGATAGCTTTTGTTGGCTACCTTCTCGAAAATATGTTGGTTAGTGTGATTTTGGTCGGTGAAATAATCATGATCGCGGGCAACTTCAAAAATTGAATAAGGTTTAATGCGATACGGCTGATGCACTTGAAAATACAAAACTATATCTTTTGATTTTGGGCTCATTTTTGTATTTCCCTTTTATAGCAACCAATGCATTTATCGGCGATATCGTACCAAGAAAGCCTAGTGTATTCGTTTTTTACGCCGTTTTGCAGTTCTTGTTTTAGTGATGCATCGGTAGAAACCCTTACTATTTGGTTGGCTAGCATGTTTTCGTCCCAATAATCGTAACGAAGAATGTTATTTAGCAATTC
This sequence comes from Candidatus Saccharimonadota bacterium, assembly GCA_018064165.1. Taxonomy (GTDB): domain Bacteria; phylum Patescibacteriota; class Saccharimonadia; order Saccharimonadales; family Saccharimonadaceae; genus JAGOZV01. The sequence goes on along the minus strand of JAGOZV010000020.1, from coordinate 1,255 downwards.
TGATACGCCAGATTGATTTGTTAGAATTAAAGCATTATTATGATGCGCAGCTTCAAGTGCCGTAAGGCCAAAAGGCTCGCTAACAGAGCTCATAACAAAAACGTCCGACAAACTATAAGCATCGCGCCAACGCTTACCACGCACAAAACCAGTGAAGAATACTTTATCTGCAATACCTAGATCGGATGCTAGCCTAATTAACTCGTTGCGTTGTTCGCCGTCGCCAACTAGCAAAAAGGCGATTTTAGAATTTACCTGAAGTGCTTTCGCTGCCGCCCTTACTAAAAAGGCAAGCCCTTTTTGAGCAGTGAAACGAGTAATTGTAGACACAACCGTGTAGCCGTCTTGTTGCAAAGCGGTTAGGTATTGATAAGTTCCTTCGTCGTATACATAGCTGTCATTTAAAGACTCAACATCTATAGCATTGTAAACAACTTCAATTTTATTAGCAGGAATGCCATATTTTTCAACAATAATATTTTTAGTATTTTGACTAACGGCTAAAATGCGATCAGCCATCATTAGGCCATGATACTCAATTTCGTGTATTACTGGATTGCCACTATTCTCATTGCCAGCGCGATCGTATTCTGTGGCGTGAACGTGAACAATTAAAGGTTTACCGGTTAATTCTTTGGCACGAACACCTGCTTCCATAGTTAACCAGTCGTGAGCATGAATAACATCGGCATCTTCAGTTAGCACAAGACGCTCAATGTATTTAATGTAACGGCGTTGAAGTGCTCGGATGGTATTGTCAATGCCATCGACATCGTAACCTAAAGAACGGAGCTTAACCATGAAATCGGTATCGTAAGCACCACAGCCAGCCGGTAAATCCTGAGGAGTTACTTCAGATGCACCAAGCACCGACATGAAATTAATATCGTTATGAACCTCTGCGTTATAGGGTACAACGAAATCTATAGAGACACCACGAGAGGCCAAAGCTTTAGCCATGTAGTAACAAGCTACTCCTAGTCCCCCGCTGTTATGGGGCGGTAGTTCCCACCCTAGCATTAATATCTTCATTATTTTTTGTCGACCTTTTACCCCGATTTTTTTCTTTCACTTACGATTATAGACCTTAAGGTTAGAATGTGCAATATAATTATAAGCTCTTTTAAGATTACCGTCTTTATTTATCCACAACTTTTTGCTACAATTACATGTTATAGGGGCATAGTACAACGGTTAGTATAAAGGTCTCCAAAACCTTAGATCTAGGTTCGATTCCTAGTGCCCCTGCCAATAA
>JAGOZV010000019.1 GCA_018064165.1 Candidatus Saccharimonadota bacterium | reverse complement strand
TACAATAGATACATAACTATAAAGGAGGAAATAATGTTAGCAGTTTGGATTATTCTAGCAATTGTTGCAGTGCTTGTTATCTTTGTTTGGGTAACTTACAACGGTCTTGTTACAGCAAAAGTAAGAGTAGATGAAGCGTGGAGCGATATAAAGGTGCAGCTAAAAAGGCGATTAGATTTAATTCCTAATTTAGTAGAAACAGTAAAAGGGTACGCAGCTCACGAAACAGGTGTTTTTGAGAAGGTTACAGAGGCTCGAGCGAATGCATTAAATGCACAAGGTGTTGAAGAAACCGCAAAAGCGGAAGGCGAGTTTGAGGGTGCTTTAAAAAGCTTGTTCGCAGTAGCAGAAGCCTATCCAGATCTTAAGGCAAATCAAAACTTTGCCCAGTTGCAACAAGAATTAGTAGACACTGAAGATAAAATTCAGGCAGCTCGACGCTTTTATAATGGAGGCGTACGAGAATACAGAATTAAACTACAAACTTTCCCAAGTAACATGGTTGCGAGTATGTTTAAGTTTAAGCCGGCAGAGTTCTTCGAGCTAGATGCCGACGAAGCTGAAAAAGCTGAAAAACCAGTAGACGTAAAATTTTAATTCACATTATTTCATTTTTAAATCTAAAATATGTATAAATCAATAGCAAAAAATAAAAGGAATACTGTACTAATTATGGGCGTTTTTGTCGCCCTAATTGGTGCTATTGGCTGGGCGGTTGCCTACATGAATAATGGTAATGCTTCAATTGGCGTTACAATTTTAATTATTGGGGCAATTTATGCCCTTTTTCAATATTTTGCCGCCAGTAAATTGGCAGTCGCCATGACGGGCGCAGTAGAAATACAGAAAAAAGATAACCCTCGCTTATTCAGAATTATAGAAAATTTGGCAATTACTATGGGTATGCCAATGCCAAAAGTTTACATAATCAACGATCAAGCACCAAATGCTTTTGCTACTGGCCGCTCACCTGAGCATGCCATTGTTGGCGTAACAACTGGTCTTTTAGAAATTATGGACGATAACGAACTAGAGGCTGTTATGGCTCATGAAATGGGTCACGTAAAAAATTACGATATCCGCGTAAGTACAATCGCGTTTGGCTTGGTAAGTTTAATTGGCTTTATAGCAGACATAGCAATAAGAATGCTAATTTGGGGCGACAATCGCAATAATAATACAAATCCATTCGTAATGGTTATTGGTTTTGCTGTTATTTTGTTATCTCCATTAATAGCCTCTATGACTCAATTGGCAATTAGCAGGCAGCGCGAATTTTTAGCAGATGCCACCAGTGTAATGACAACTCGTCATCCAGATGGCATGACATCTGCTTTGGCAAAATTAGGTCAATACGGTAAGCCAATGGAAAAACAAAACACCTCTACGGCTAATTTGTTTCTAGTAAATCCATTAAAAAAAGGTTTTTTCTCACGTATGTTTAGTACGCATCCAAATATAAAAGATAGAATTAATCGCATTAACGAAAACAAAGAAAAGTTTTAGTTATGGCTAAGAAAAAAACCAAAAAAAAGAATAGTTTTTGGGGGAAAATTAAATCTCGTCAAAACGACCTTCTTTCTAGAAGAACTCACCGAAGTTTCAAGTTAACAAAACAACGAGATTATCAGGTAAAACTACCGATGCCCGGGTATACGGCTTTTACGGGAGAGGTTTTTACGACTATTTTCAAAAATAAAAAGATTTTTCTTTTTTTAATTCTAATAGGTATGCTTTTGGCGCTTGCTTCTTCAAGCGTTATGGCTCAAGATCGTTACCTAGAGCTTATAGGGACTTTGCGAGAAACAGTTGAAAGTACTTATGGCGAGCTATTTACCTTAATGGGTGAAACTGGCTCAATAATAATAACAATATTTTTTAATATGTTTAACAATAGTAGCAATGAATTGAATCCGTATATATTCTTAATTGGTGTTTTAATCTGGCTATGTACTGTGTGGATAATCAGAAATATAAAGGCTGGCAAAAAAGTTACAATACGCAATGCTTTATATAACAGTGGAGGGCCAATTATAAGCAGCTCACTAGTTTTGTTGACTGGAGTTTTACAAACGACACCAGCAATTATGGCAGTAGGCATTCATGCTATAGCTAATCAAAGTGGAGTTATGGAAAATGGTGCGGCCGCTATGGCTATATCAATGGCGCTTTTGGGCTTAGTAATCCTTACCCTTTACTGGTTAACAAGCACATTCATTGCGCTAATAATTGTAACATTGCCAAACATGTATCCAATGCGCGCCATTAAGTTAGCTGGTGATTTAGTTAGTGGAATACGTCTACGAATTCTTTATCGAATTTTATGGGCATTTTTGGTATTGGCATTTTTCTGGGCTATTATTCTAGGTATCTTCATCTCTTTAGACATTTTACTAAGGCTGTGGCTTGAATGGTTTATGGCTGTTCCGCTTGTACCTTTCGTTATATTAACAATGGCCGTAGTGTCTGTTGTTTTCTTGTGTGTTTACATTTACATGCTTTATTTAGAAATTGTGGAAGCTAGACATGAAAGAATCAGCTAAAAAACGAATCGTAGAACTACAAAATCTATTAAATAAATATAGCTACGAATATCATGTTAACGACGCTCCGTCTGTAGAAGATAGTATTTACGATAGTTTGTTTACCGAACTTAAAAAATTAGAAGCCGAGAATCCAGAGTTCGTTGCGTTTACTAGCCCAACGCAAAGAGTGGGGAATAAACTAAAGGGTGGTTTTAAAAAGGTTCAGCATCGAAGCAGGATGCTTAGTTTGAACGATGTATTTAGTACTAACGAGGTAGAAAAATGGGCCGAGAGGGTTCAATCGCTTTTGCCAAATCAGAAAATTGAATATTTTGCAGATATAAAAATGGACGGTTTAGCTTGCTCATTAATTTATCAAGATGGCGTTTTAGAAACCGCTGTAACGCGCGGGGATAGTTATATCGGAGAAGATATTACCAGTAATGCACGCACAATTAAAAGTATTCCATTAAAACTATCTAGTTTTATAAAACAAACAGATTTTCTTCTTGCTGGTCGTACAGAGGTGCGGGGCGAAATTGTAATGCTAAAAAAAGATTTCGACGCATTAAATAAAATACAACGTAAAAATAAAGAACCAGAATTTGCTAATCCGCGTAATTTGGCGGCAGGGACAATTCGCCAGTTAGACCCAAGTTTGGTTGCGTCGCGCCCCCTGCAGTTTAGAGCTTACGATTTAATTTACGAAAATTCAGCGTTAATTCCTTCCAATAATCTAGCCTATACTTTTTTAACGGAAATTGGTTTTATCCGTAATAAAGAAATAGGAGTTTTTGAAAATACAACTAAACTTATTGATTTCATAAATATTTGGAATGAAAAGCGTAATGATTTACCCTTCAATACCGATGGCGTAGCTATAAAGATTAATAACCGTGAGCAGTTTAACGAGCTTGGTATTGTGGGTAAGCAACCAAGGGGTGCCATAGCATATAAATACAGTCCCGAGCAAGCAACTGCTGTAGTTGAAGATATAGTAATTAGTATTGGTAGAAGTGGCGCGGCTACACCGGTAGCGGTTTTCGAACCAGTAACACTTGCTGGTACAACAATTCGTCACGCAGGGCTTCATAATGCAGATGAAATTAAACGATTAGACGTTAGAATTGGTGATACTGTAGTTATTTTTAAGGCAGGAGATATTATCCCGCAAGTTGAATCTGTGGTAACAGAGCTTCGTCCAAAAGATTCCATGCCAATTGTTTACGAAAAACTTTTAAAAGAGCAATATCCTGAATTAGAATTTGAACGAACTAATGGAGAAGTAGTATTTAGGGCTAAAAATTTAAACAACGATTTAATCTTGAAGCGAGCAGTAGAATATTATGCTAGTCGTGGTGCACTAGATATTGAATCTTTGGGCGAAAAAAATGTAGAAGTACTTACTGAAGCAGGTTTTATAAAAGATGTTGCCGATATATATAATTTAAAATTGAAAAAAGACGAATTATTAAAAATTGACAGATTTGGTGAAGTCTCTGTAAACAAATTACTAGATGCAATAGAAAAAAGTAAAAATGTTGCACTTGAAAAATTTATTTTGGGCTTAGGCATACGGCATGTTGGGCAAAAAACCGCCAAAGATTTGGCAGATAATTTTAAATCGTTAGAAAATTTACGCAATGCCAGTTACGAACAATTAATTTCGGTAGAAGGAATTGGAGTGATTGTTGCAGAAAGTGTTATAGCCTGGTTTATAAACGAAGACAACTTGGCATTACTAGATAAATTTAAAAAACTAGGTGTTAAGCCATTCTATAAAGAGCAATCGGGTAGCCTAGTTGGAAAAAATTTTGTAGTTACTGGTACGCTTAATTCAATGGGGCGTGACGAAGCGGGCGATAAAATTTCTGCACAAGGTGGAATTTTACAAAGCGCAATTAATAAAAATACCACATATTTAGTGGTTGGAAATAATACGGGCAAAACAAAGTTAGAAAAAGCAAATCGGCTAGGGGTTGAAACCCTAACCGAAGAGCAGTTTTTGAAGATGATTAATTAATTACCAGCTTCGTTGACGGAATGCGTTACCGTTGCCTTGGCGATCGTTGTGACCACCACCATTAGAATCGCGACGAGGTCGGTCTTCTTTAGGTTTTGCAAGACTAACATTTATGGTGCGGCCGTCTAGTTCTTTGCCATCTAGCTGATCAACAGCTTTTTGGTTGTCTGCTTCGTTAACAAATTCAACGAAACCAAAACCTTTAGAACGTCCACTGTCGCGGTCGGTAATAACACGCGCGCTAGCAACTTCACCAATTTGCTCAAAATGAGCTTTCAAACCATCATCGTTAGTAGCATAAGCTAAACTACCGATAAATAAATTTTGTTGTGCCATGTAAACTCTTTCTTACGTTTAATGTAGCGTCAGATCGACCCTTACCTACGTTTTTGCGGAAGAGAGTTACTTGACTTAAGATAAGAAAGTAATGCTCGCTTTTTGCTTGTACCGTTAAGCGCTTCTGAACACTTTAATCTTATCATAACTTGCACAACCTGTCTAGATGAAATATAATAATGGTTATGCTGGTGCGCACAAAGGGGTATCTTTGGCGCTTAAAAACAAAAACAAACAAAAAAGTTGCCCCAGGGTGGGCGCGTAACAGCAAAACCTCCGTTAAAGCGGAGGTTTTAGTTTTTATCTGGTATAATATATCTTATGAAAAGATACAATCCTTCTGAAATTGAGCCGAAATGGCAAAAAATTTGGGCTGATAACAAAACATATCAGGCGCCAAACAAAAGCGACAAACCCAAAGCTTATATTGCGGCAATGTTTCCATATCCAAGCGGGGCTGGTCTTCATACTGGTCATGCAAGAAACTATTCTATTGTAGATGCAATCGCTCGTTTTTATCGTCAGCGTGGCCGAAATGTAATGAATCCAATTGGGTGGGATACGTTTGGCTTGCCAGCCGAAAACTATGCTATAAAAACTGGCACAGCTCCAGCAGAAATAACTGTTAAAAATATTGAAACTTTCAAAAATCAGTTAAACCGATTAGGTATGAGCTTCGATTGGTCCAGAGAAGTAAATACTAGCGACCCAGAATATTATAAGTGGACGCAGTGGATTTTTACCCAACTTTTTGAGCGTGGTTTAGCTTATCAAAAAGAAAGTTACCAGTGGTGGGACCCTATCGATAAAACCGTTCTTGCAAATGAGCAAGTAGTAGGTGGTATTAGCGAAAGAAGCGGCGCAAAAGTTGAAAAACGTTTAATGAAGCAATGGTTCTTTAAAATTACAGCATATGCAGATGATTTGCTGGAAGGATTAGACGATTTAGATTGGCCAGAGCATATTAAAGCTGCTCAGCGAAACTGGATTGGGCGTTCGGTAGGCGCAAATATTGATTTTAAAATAGATGGCGCCTTGAATGAAAAATCTAGTACAAATATTATAGAAGTATTTTCAACGCGCCCCGATACTTTATTTGGTGCTACCTTTGTTGTTTTGGCACCAGAACATCCTCTTGTGGCAGCGGTAACTACAAAATTGCAGAAAGAATTAGTTAACAACTATGTCGAAAAAGCTACCGCAAAAAGCGACGTAGAGCGAATGGAATCAAAAGAAAAAACCGGTGTATTTACTGGAACTTATGTCATTAATCCAGTTAATGGCACAAAACTACCAATTTGGGTGGCCGATTATGTTCTGCCAGGATACGGCACGGGGGCCGTAATGTCGGTTCCAGCTCACGACGAAAGAGACAACGAATTCGCCAAGAAGTTTGATTTACCAATTATTCAAGTTATTGAAAAGCCAGAAGACAGCAGCCAAGCCGATTTGTACACAGGTGAAGGGGTTTTGGTAAATAGCGACACATTTAATGGCACTCGTAGCGAAGATGCCCGCGAACAAATTGTTAATTGGCTAGAGCAGCAGGGCGTTGGTCATGCTGAAACTACTTACAAATTGCGCGATTGGCTAATTAGTCGTCAGCGATATTGGGGGGCGCCAATTCCAATTGCCTACGATAAAAATGGCGTAGCGCACGCAATTCCTAAGTCCGAGCTTCCGGTGGTGCTTCCAGAAGTAGACGATTACAAGCCAGACGGAAGTGGAAAAGGCGTTTTAGCGCGTAATAAAAATTTTGTAAATGTTACAATTAATGGCGAAGAAATGAGGCGCGAAACCGACACCATGGATGGTTTTGCCTGCAGTAGCTGGTATTTGCTTCGCTATACCGATCCTTATAATACCGAAGAAGCTTGGGATCCAAATAAAGCTAACTATTGGGCGCCGGTAGATTTTTATAGTGGTGGCGACCATGTAGTAGGGCATCTTTTGTATGTACGTTTTTGGACGCGAGTTTTTTACGATTTAGGGTTGATCAATTTTAAAGAACCAATTAAAAAGCTGGTATATAACGGCTATATAAATGCGGCAGATGGCACAAAAATGAGCAAAAGTAAGGGTAACACAGTAGATCCGCTAGAACTTATAGATGCTGGCTATGGTGCAGATGCTTTGCGTGTTTACGAACTGTTCGTGGCGCCGTACGAGTTGGATGCTTCATTTGACCCACGCGGTTTAGTTGGAACGCATCGTTTCTTGAATCGTATTTATACATTAGTTCAAGAATATTTAGCGCAACCTTCTTCTAGCGAAAAAGGTAAAAACAGCGAAAAAATTAAACGAATTCAACATAAAACCATCAAAAAAACAACTGAAGATTTAAATCATTTAAGCTTTAACACGGCAATTTCGGCATTAATGGAGTATGTTAACGAACTTTATAAGCTTAAAGTAAATGGCTTTGCTGAAGAAGAATGGAGCGAAGCGTTAGGCGATTTAGTTAAAATGGTTGCACCATTTGCACCTCATGTGGCGGCTGAACTTTGGCAAGAACTTGGTAATTCTAAAATGCTTGAAGAAGCTGGCTGGCCCACGGTTAATGCAAAATATCTTGTAAATAATGAAGTAAAAATTATGGTTCAAGTTAACGGTAAAATTCGTGGTGAATTTACTGCTACTTCTGGCGTAACGCAGGAAGAAGCGTTTAACCTTGCTCTAAAAGATGCTAATGTTAAAAAACACGTAAACAATAAAGAACCTAAAAAAGTAATTTATATACCAAACAAAATTTTAAATATAGTTATTTAAATTTTTCAGATTGAAATATAGTTAAATTTACGCTATAATAGCAATCAAGTTTTAGTTATAAAAAAGAAGGAGTATTCTTATGGCAGAGCCAAAGAAGCAGACGAGCCCTCGTAAAACTGGGTTGCGTCGTAGTCATTTAAAATTGAAGTTAGCACGAAGTGTTAATTCTAAATCGCCAGTAAAAGCATATACAACCAGTCGCGAAAGTGGCAAAAAATCAGCTTAATTAAAAAGCTGCTATTTAACAAATATTAAAAAAAAGGAAACAAACGAAAATGGCCTCTAATCGTCATCTCGGTCGCATTATAGCTTTACAGACATTATACGAAGCAGAAATTCGTCAGCAATCAAATGATTCTACACTTAACGTTGAAGAAATTCTTGACAGAAATATAAGCAGATACGAAAAAGCAATAGACGATACAGCTTTTATTTACAATTTAGTGAATGGTGTTTTGGATAATCAAAAAAAGTTAGATGAAAAAATTCAAATCATGGCACCAGATTGGCCAATAGACCAAGTGGCAAGAGTTGACAGAAGCATTCTTCGTTTAGGTATATACGAATTGGTGTACGCCGACACAAAGGTGCCGCCAAAAGTTGTAATCAACGAAGCTATAGAGCTTGCTAAATCGTTTGGATCCGATAATTCAAGTAAGTTTGTAAACGGCGTTCTGGGAACGGCGTACCGAACGCTTGTGGAGGAATCTGAAAATGACAGCACCACAGCCACTGAACAAGTTTAAGCAATATTTTGATAAACGAAAAGGGCAAATTCAAGAAATAGTACGTGAGCCAACCGCTGGTGGTATAATTTTTCGTCACCCAGAAAATGGTAACGAAAATGATATTGAAATTTTATTAATTCAAGATGCTAAAAATCGCTGGACTATTCCGAAAGGTCATATAGAAGAAGGAGAAACAGCCAAAGAAACGGCTCGTAGAGAGATAGGCGAGGAAGCTGGCCTTACGAATATAGATATGATTGGCTGGTTAGGCAAAATTAATTTTCGTTATCGTAGGGTTAATAAACTTGTTTTAATGACGACGCAAATTTATTTAGTACGAGCCAAGGGCGACACCAATAAAATTGTCAAGGAAGAGTGGATGAACGATATTAAATGGTTCAGTTTTCACGACGCTTTAGATGTAATAGAATACGAAGATATTGGCAAATTAATGCTTCTAGCTAAAAAGCGTATACGACAGGAGAACTTATAATGCACGGGATTCAACTAGAGCCGTATAAGGAATTCGCTCGTGAAAATTTAAAGGTAGAATTTAACGATATTTCGCATTTAGTTACTGCTTTAACTCATCGTAGTTATGTTAACGAGCATCGTAAAATTGCTAACGAACATAACGAAAGATTAGAATTTTTGGGCGACGCCGTTTTAGAGCTGGTTGTAACAGAACATTTATTTAACAATTTTGACGAGCCAGAAGGTATTTTAACAAGTTGGCGAGCCGCTTTAGTGCGCACTGAAAGTATTGGTGAAGCTGGCGCAAGGCTTGGCTACGAGCCATTAGTAAGAATGAGTCGCGGCGAAAAACACGGCTCCGACAGCGCGCGCGCTCGAATTTTAGCCAATGCTTTTGAAGCCGTTACAGGTGCTATTTATTTAGATCAGGGTTATGAAAAAGCTAAAGAATTTATTCATGAAAATATAATTTCTAAACTTCCAGTAATTTTAGCCGAAGAATCTTGGCGAGACCCTAAGTCGCATTTGCAGGAAGTTGCTCAACGTATAGACAACCACACGCCACAGTATCGTGTTCTGTCTGAGTCTGGCCCCGACCACGATAAAACATTTGAGATCGCGGTTTTTGTAAATGGTGTAGAACGTGGACGAGGTGTTGGTTCTTCTAAACAGGCTGCTCAACAAGAATCTGCTAAAGATGCTTTGCATAATTATGGTGTTTGATTTGTTGTTAGATTAATTCTGTGTGTTAAAAACTAAAACATATCTTTTTTCAGCTAAGCTAGGCACTACGTGTAGAAACCTGAAAAAAG
>JAGOZV010000018.1 GCA_018064165.1 Candidatus Saccharimonadota bacterium | reverse complement strand
CAAAGCTTGCCAAATTTTTTCTTCATAGCTCAAAATTTCCTGATGCATTTTTTCGCTATCTTCTTTTGTGGTGAATATGTACATTTCTAGTTTATTAAATTGATGAACTCTGAATAAACCCCTGGAATGCTTTCCGTAGGCACCAGCTTCTCGGCGATAACAAGGACTATAACCAACATATTTTAAGGGTAATTCAGATTCGTTTATAATTTCGTCTGCATGATAACCAGTTAAGGGCGCCTCTGCTGTACCAATTAACATTAAATTATCATTAACAAAATATTCATTACTCTCTTCGCTACTTTTTGGCGCAAAGCCAGACCCATAAGCGATGCGCTCAGTAACCATATGAGGCACAGTCATAAATTCAAAGCCTTCTTTTATTAGCATATTTAAAGCAAATTGATAAATCGCATTTTCCAGTAAAGCTCCATTGCCCTTAAGATAGTAAAATTTTGCGCCGGCAACTTTTGCGCCTCTTTCAAAATCTACCCAACCACGTTTTGTCATGTATTCTAAATGATCTTCTGCGTTTTCTTTACGAGTGCCCCAGTTTTTAATTTCAACACTGTCTTCTTCTCCACCTAAAGGCACATCACTACCCAAGATATTTGGCACGATTTGAATCAGCTCATCAAATTTTTCTTGAGCCTGAAAAAATTCTTCTTCTATAAGCTGGAGCTCGTTCTTTAACTGTTTTGTTTTCTCAATTAAAGAAGCGTCTGGCTTGCCTTTTGCTTGTTTTATTTCTTCGTTTATTGCATTACGGTTTTTACGAATTTCGTCGGCTTCTGTTTTTAGTTTGCGGCGAGTTTCATCTTGCTTTAATAAATCTTTTATAGAAATATCGTAGCCCTTTTTGGCGGCATCGCTTTGCACTAACTCGGGATTTTCACGGATAAATTTTACATCTAACATAGTTCTAATTATATCATGTCTATAAGGGTAAATTTTAGTTTATGGTATAGATTTTTTTCTGACGAGAAATTTTGCCTTCTTTAATAAGCTTGGTTACACTTCTGCTGGTAGCTTCTCGGCTTGCACCAATTAATTCAGAAATTCTTGTTACCGAAAGCTCCTGCTTCAAAGTGCGTGTTCCATTCTCGCCCTCTGTGTAGCCAAATCTTTCAGAGGTCAAAAATAGTTCTGCCAATATTTTACTTTCAAGATTTCCTGAAAGTGAAAATTTTAACCGCTCTAACACGCCTTCCATACCCACAGACACTCGTGTCATTAGATCAAATAGCACCACACTATTGCTCTCGATAAAATTAATTATCTCATTTGGAGTTGTTTCGCGCACCATTACTTCACTATCTGTTTCAAAATAATATTTAATGTCTGTTTTTGCCAGCGCATGATTCATAGGAAAAAAAGAGCCCTCTTTGAAAACATTTAGAATTACCTTGTCGCCACGACTATTTACATCGTATTCAATTACCCTACCCTTTTCGATATAAAAAATTTTATCAAGATTTTTTGCAGGCATTGGGGTAATTAAAATCTCTTCTTTAGGATAAGAAATTCGTTTCTTTTTGCTATAAAATTCTTTCAGTCGCTTCTCTGCTTCTTCTGTGTATTTATTTACCGACATCTACACCCACCACTTCTGAAATATTTTTGTAATCATCTTGTCTCATGAACTCAACAAGCCCCTCGTTAATTTGCGCTACTACTTGCGGGCCGCCATAAATCATGCCAGTAATAAGCTCGACATAGCTAGCGCCCAATTTAATTTTCCTATAAGCGTCTTCTGCAGTAAATATTCCGCCAATGCCAATAATTGTAACTTTTTTACCGTATTCATGATAAGTTTTAGCAATTAAATCATCACTCAATTTTTGAACCGGCTTACCACTTAAACCCCCTTTAACATCGGCTGGCAGTTCGCTATTTTTTATTAACGAACGATCTTTTGCAAGATTTGAGATTGAGAAAATCGAAATATTTTTTTCTAACGCTATATCTATTAATTTTTTGAAATCTTTCCAAGCTAAATCACTAGGCATTTTAATAATTACTGGCTTTTTTAGTTTTAATTTTCCTACTTCTTTTATTAATTCGCTAAAAGCCTCTGCCCTAGTAAACTGCTCTCCACCGTATGCATTCGGACAAGATATATTTATTTCAATCATTTTTATATTCGAAGATTTTTCGCCCGCTTTTATACTGGCAATATAATCGGTTATAGATTCTTTGTCGGTAACAACACAAGGGCTATTATTGCGTGCAACTGACAAAATTACTGGGAATTTTTTTGAATAAAATTTGGAATTTTTTTGAATATTTTTAAGCACGGACACAACACCTACATTTGCTAATCCGGCATGCACCACTAAAGATTTATCTGCTGGTAATCGGTGAAACCATGGACGAGCATTGCCTTCGCATTTTTCGGCGGTAACTGATCCAACTTCAGAAAAACCAAAACCCAAACAAGAAATTATTGGTACGATTTGGCCATTTTTATCTAGCCCAGCCGAAAGGCCAACCGGAGAATCAAAATCTAAGCCTTTAAAATTTGTTTTTAATTGCGGATATTTTTTACCGAACATTTTACTAGCAAGAAACCGAAGAAAACCGACGCCACCAGCCCAGGCCATAACAGACATAATTAAAGAATGCGCCTTATCTGGAGACATGGCAAACAAAATCGGCTTAATTAATTTTAAGTAGACTGCATCAACAAATTTCAACATCTGTAACTTATTGTAACACTTTTTGATTTACTTGGCATAACGTCGACGAAAACCTTTAGACATACGCTTTTTATTTTTTCGTCGATTATTACTACCTTCTTCTTGCTTGTAGCGGTTACCTGAATTATTATTCCTAGAGCTTTTTTCTGCCTGATTAAAAATAAACAATCTAATTTGCTTGCGACCTTTTTTGTATAAAATTTTGTTTCGCTTACGCATAAATAAATTCGGCGCAATGTCTGGAAGCCACAAAGGATCGACAGTTGTTATTCCCTGTAATAGTTCTAGCGTCTCTAAAGAACCATCGCTGCGAGGCACCTCTAAGTTAAACGGTGTGCCCACCATTAAATCTGGACGACGAACGATAGATCCGTTTGAGAGCTCTCTTTTTTGATGATGAAAAATATGCTCTACTCCACCATAACGATTAACTGGTTGCCACAGTTGGTCTATTTGACCAGCCACAATACATTTTGAGACAGCAATGTTTTCTTCCTTAGTTGCCCGACCTAGTTGCGCGCTTGGAATTAAATTTAAATCACGCTCTAATCTTTCTACAACTAGTTGCGCTTTCTCAATATTTTTAGCTATAATACCTAATTCTTCATAGTCTTCTGGGTTAATATCGTCTAGTGTGCGCCATACATCATACTCTGCAAGCAAATCGGATTTTGTTTGATGTGTAAATTTTTTCCAACCGGAATAGCGCAGACTGCCTCGTACAATTCCACCCACCTCTTGCAGAGCGATAATTGTAGCGAGATGAGTTTGAACTTCGCGCGATTCGTTTTCTGCTTGAACCATCATACGAGCATAGCTTGAAGATAACGGAAAACGTTCCATTTTACGACCTATCTCTGTAATGCCACCAGCTGGTGTTAACGCACCCAATGCTTTTAGTGTTCGCTTCGCCTGTTTAATAGATTGCATACTAGGATTATGGAAGAAGTCCATTTGCTCTATATCTAAATCAATATTTGCCAACCTCAAGACTGTTCTGTCTATGTGTGTTCGTAAAATTTCTGGCGTAGCAAACTCTGCGCGCTTCTCGAACTTAGAAGAAGGCATTTCATCTAGCTTTGCTAAATAGTATTCGCCCTCTTTCGTGCGACCAGCCCGACCAGCCCGCTGCTTAACGTCAGACTGCGAAATTTCCCCAATAAACAAACCTTCTACGCCATCGCGCACTTCTATGCGACGCTCTAGCCCACTATCTATAACTAAATCTATGTCAGAAATTGTAACACTGGTTTGCGCAATATTTGTAGAAAGAATAATTTTACCGTCTGGGTAATGTTCAAAAACTTTTTGTTGCTCGTCTAATTCTAGCTGACTATGAAGGGGTAAAACAATAATGTTATTTTCTTGTGCCTTTTGAGAAATTATTTCGCCAACCGCTTCAATCTCTGACTTTCCTGGTAAGAACACCAGTACATTTTTAGTTTCGGGCGCATCTATGGCGTTAAAAATTTCTTGAGTCAGGTTATCGCTTTTATGCCATTCTACGTCAAAAGTTCGACCCGGCACGCTAATAACAGATTTTGTATTAAAAAATGTAGCTAATCTGCCTAGGTCGATGGTAGCGCTCATTATTACGACTTTAAAATTTGGATCGTCTAGCGTACGACGCTTAGCCCAAGCTACTAAAACTTCAATATTTTCGTTCCACTCGTGCACTTCGTCTAAAACCAAAACTTGTTTTTTAGTTACACCGATACCTGTTAACTCACGCACAAGCTGAAGCCCATCGGTACAGTATAAAATTTTAGTATGACCACTATCGTCGCGCTCGCTCGCTGTTCGATAACCGATTACATCTGAAGCGTCTTCGTTGTTTCTAGCCGCCCATTCTTTACGGGTGCGCCTATTCAAATTTCTAGCGGCCAAAATACGTGGCTCTGTTACTATTATTCGTTCATAACCATGCTCTGCTAAATACTGGGGTAGCTGCGTACTTTTTCCGGCACCAGTCTCCGCCTCTACGATCGTTACCTGATTTTCATCAATCGCCTTTAATATATCATCTTTATACTGAAGAATTGGTAAATCTTCATAACCAGTTATGCTTTTTGTCATTATAATAATTGTATCACGTTAACTAGAATAGTTCTGGATAAATACTTTTGGTAACAGGGTCAGTTTCGTTCCTTAATTGTGGAAATGGTACGCCTTCTCTAGCAGTAACTCCCTCAAAAATCCAGAAAACTCTTTCACTATAGCCCCAGCCACAAGTTGGTGGCATACCATATTCAAGCATTTCAATAAAATCTATATCTAACATCATTGCCTCATCGTCTCCGGCATCACGCATAGATTGTTGCTCTTTAAAACGATTTAGCTGATCAATTGGGTCGTTAAGCTCGCTATAACCGTTTCCAAGTTCGCTACCCATCATAACTGGCTGAAAACGCTCTACGATGCGTTCATCTGTTGTACTTGATTTTGCGAGTGGTGATATAAATTTAGGCGTGTTAATTAACCAAATAGGCCCCGCAATATCTTTGCGAATATTTTTCCAGAGCTTATCAATTCCTCTTGATCTGTTTTCTGTTTGCTCAACTTCTAAATTATTATTTTTAAGAGCTTCCTTTACTTCTTCTAAAGAACTTTCGTAAACATCAATATTATATCGCTCTTTAATTATTGTATTGTAATCGAGTTTTGGCCACTCGCCACTTAGATTTACCTCTTGGTTATTAAATTGGAATTTTAACGTGCCAAAAGTTTCTTGAATAACATATTGATACATTTTTTCCATAAATGACATTCCCTTTTCCCAATCGGCATAGGCCCAATACCATTCTAAAGCGACGTGTTCAGGTAGATGCTCATCGGTGTAATTCTCGTTTCTGAACCGAGGTCCAATTTCGTACACTTTTTCGTAACCACCACCAATTAAACGCTTTAAAGGTAATTCTTGGCTAATGCGTAAATAAAAATCTTGGTCTAAGGCGTCCATATGAGTAACAAATGGATTCGCATCTGCACCTCCAGTTGTGTGTTCTAAAACAGGTATATTCACTTCCAAGAAATCGTTTTGATTCAAAAAATCGCGGGTTGCTTGCCAAAACTTGCTTCGTCGTTGGTATCGCTCGTAAACATTTTGATTAATTTTCGTATCTAAATAACGACGCCTTAATCGCTCTTCTTTGTCTGCTAGATTTTCAGGGGTTGGACGAAGCGCTTTTGCCAACAATTTCATTTTTTTAACAGCTAAAGATATTTCTCCAGTTTTTGTCCGAATAATTTCACCCGTCGCCTCTAGGTAGTCTCCGGTATCTAATAAAGAAATTTGCTCGATGCCCACTGTGCCCTCTTCTACGTTAAGTAGGTCTGTGTCGCCAGCGCGCAAAAACAATTGCAATTTTCCACTATCGTCTTTCAGTACGATAAAGGCTAATTTTCCAAATTTTCTAATACTAACAATTCGGCCAAGTACTGTTGCTTGTTCACCTTCTAGAGTTTCAAAATTTTCACTTACTTCTTTAAGCTTGTGTGTTCTGTAAGATTTTGCAGGATAAGGATTAATGCCGAGCGCTCGAAGCTCGGACAACTTTTTTAAACGCTCATCACGATAGTCTTTAAGTGTTGCCATGTTCTAATTTTAGCACATTAGTGCAGTTGATTTTATTTTAAACTGATTATTTCGTAAACCAATTTGCCTTTTGGCGTTTCAATTTCAACAGAATCACCAATGCGCCTACCCATAAGCGCTTTGCCTATTGGAGACTCATTACTAATTTTAGACTCTAGCGGATTCGCCTCTACGGGCCCAACAACTGTATAGGTTGGAGTTTTTTTGCCAAGTTTCAGCTCTACAACACTACCAAGCTGAACTTTACCTTTGCCACTGTTTTTGATAACTTTTGCATATTTAAGAATTTCTTCAATTTCTGCAATGCGAGTCTCTGTTATGCCCTGATCTTCACGAGCAGCGTCATATTCAGCGTTCTCGCTTAAATCGCCAAAATCTCGCGCTTCAGCGATTTTATCGGCGATCTCGCCTCTTCTGTCTTTAAGAATTTCGAGTTCTTTCTCTAAGTCTTTCTTTCCTTCAATTGTAATACTATAGTTCTTATTCATAATTTCCTTTATTCCTATATTAAGTGTATCATAACCCTCCAAAAACGCTATATATAGCGTTTTTTGTATTTCTAGCACATTTTAGGTTGATGTTATTCTATCAAAATTAAATGCCAGTGTCAACGTTTAATAAGATTGGGCGAACAGCCAAACATCTTTTGTTGGCTCACCAGTGTAGAAATCTACACCTTCCGATTGCTCGCTAAGCTTTAAGCGACTAGTAGCCTTTGTTTCTTCTTTAATTTTAGCCTCATTTTTTGCGTCATCGTTCCAGTGGACCTTCACAAAACCTTTGTGTTGCTTTATTATCTTTTTAAATTCTTCATAGTTTTTAGCTTCTCGGGTGTTCTTGTTGCGAAATTCTGTAGATTGAACAAGCATATTATTTTGAATAGTTTCTAGAAGCTCTGGGACAAAAGTTTTCATCTCGCTACTAGAGAATGTGCCATCCTCAAGGGTGTCTCGCCTCCGATAACTAATGGTTTCGGCGTCTGCCTCTCGTTCTCCTAATTTAAGGACGACCGGAACCCCCTTAGATTCCCACTTGTTTACCTTAAAGCCAAAAGATTCATCATCCCTTGTGTCCAGCTCGGCGCGCACACCCATATCTTTAAGCAATTCTGTGATTTTTTCACTGTAATCATAAGATTTTCCACTCATTTTTACTGGTACAACCGCCACTTGAATTGGAGCAATTTTTGGCGGAATGCGCAAGCCATTGTCGTCTCCATGAGCTAATATTAAGCCGCCAATAGAGCGGGTGCTTAAACCCCAGCTTGTTTGCCAAACTTTACTTTCATTGCCCTCTTTGTCTTGAAAAGATATGTCAAACACCTCAGAAAAATGCTGCCCTAAATCATGAGACGTGCAAGACTGCAATGCTTTGCCACTTGGCATAATTGCTTCGTAAGTTAAAGTGTCCGCAGCTCCTGCGAATCGCTCAGACTGCGACTTATAACCAACGTATCCATCTATCGCAAAGAAGTCACGATATATTTCAACGTACATATTCATAGCCCATTCTTGCATTTCTTTAGCTTCTTCGTGGGTTGCGTGTGCAGTGTGTCCTTCTTGCCACAAAAATTCGCTCGTACGCAAAAATGGCGTTGTGCGTTTTTCCCAGCGAACTACGTTATTCCATTGGTTCATCATTAACGGTAAATCTCGCCATGAATGAATCCACTTTGCGTAAGAATTATACATAATTGTTTCACTTGTTGGTCGCACCACCAGCGGCTCTTCTAGTTTTTCGCCACCACCATGAGTAACTATTGCTAACTCAGGCGCAAAGCCTTCTATATGATCTTTCTCTTTTTCCAAAAAAGACATTGGAATAAAAAGTGGGAAATAGCTATTGCCCACTCCGCGCTTCTTTATTCTTTCGTTCATTGCCTCTTGAATTAATTCCCAAATAGCGTACCCGTACGGCTTAATAATCATTGTTCCTTTAGCTGGACCATAATCTACTAAATCGGCTAGCCGAATAACTGTTGTATACCATTCAGATGGCTGTTCTTTCTTATTGGGAATTTGCTTCTTATTCATTGTATAAGTATATCACGAGAAAAAGTTAAAATGGCTTAATAATGAAAAGCAGTAAATAAGCCATGCCATTTTTAACCATATGTAAGAATATTGCGGGGTAAATTGAATCGTAGTTATATCTTAAATAGCATAGCACCAAACTAAGTGCGAATGTATCCACTCCTACGTTCCAAGCTCCATGGGCTATAGCAAAAGTTAAATTGGTTAAGATTGCAGCCACCCAAAATCGATAGTTCTTTTTTAAAACACCGAACAAAAAACCACGAAATATAATTTCTTCTACAATTGGAGCTATTACCACAAGAGCTAGGAAAGCTAAAACGTAATCGGAAGAGCTAGCTAACGACTCAAATCCAACATCTTGTGCTTGAGAAATGTCAAAATCTGGATTAATTAAAGTCATTAAGAGCGTTAGAAAAATAGAAATAATATAATAAACACCAAAGCCACCCACAGCAATGAGTGGATATTTCCATTTCATTTTTCCCTTTAGACCAAATAACTCTTTATTTATTTTTCCTCTAAAGAATAAGTATGGCACACCAATCACAACCAACAGCGCGCCAACATAAGACACCGCCTGAAACACTAACTGTAGAACATTTTCGTTTACACCCTGAAAAGAGACACCCAAGTTTGCCATTAGCTCTAATAATTTTGCTACGAGAAAAAATCCGAGCATAGTGCCACCATAAACCCACAAAGGCAATATTGCCCACATAGTGTATTTTTTCATCTAGAAGAGTTTTCCTATATCTACTATTGTTATAACTACAACCAAAGTCATTAATATTAGCATTCCTGTTCCGTTAATATTGTCTTCAATGTCTTTAGTTAATTTTTTGCCACTAAGCTTAAATATCGTCATAGTAAACCAGCGGCCACCGTCTAGACCCGGTATTGGTAATAAATTCATTACGGCAAGAGCTAAAGAAATAATAGCCGCTAACAGAATAACGCTAGCGGGACCAGCTTGTGAGGCACTTGGGAATAGAGTTCCTAATATTCCCACTGGGCCAGCAACACTCTCGCCAGCTTGCTTGGCATTTCCGGTAAATAATTTAGCCACCATTTCACCTAAACCACGAAAATTGGCTTCGGTTAATTGGGCTGTTGTTGCCACGCCAACAATTGGTGCCGACCATGTAGCACGATATTTTTCTGTTGCACCCATTAAGCTAACACCCATTGCTCCTCTTTCGCTGTTCTGACGCAAATTAATTTCTGCCTGAGATTCTTTTCCATCCCTGCTATAACTTATTTGCGCTGGAGTTAAACCAAGGCTTTTTATTTGATTAGTAAAGTCAGTTAAAGAAGTAATTTTTTCGCCATTTATTGCTAAAATTTCGTCGCCCGCTTTAAGGCCCGCCTCTTTAGCTGGCGAATTATTTTGTACTTCAGAAATTGTAACAGGCGTTGAAACAATTCTCGTATCAC
>JAGOZV010000017.1 GCA_018064165.1 Candidatus Saccharimonadota bacterium | reverse complement strand
AGATTTTAGTGAAGAATATTATGAAGAGAATAAAACACCAATGACCACTCCATTCACGGCGGCTGATTTCAAAAAGTATGCGGAGGAGAAAATTGCTGAAATTCAAAAGAAGGGGAAACTGCCAATTATTGTGGGGGGGACAGGATTGTACATAGACGCCTTAGTCTATGACTATAGCTTTAATGGTCCAGGTGAATTTAATAACCAAAAACCTAGTCAGCAAGATTTGACAGTAAGACGAAAATTGAATCAAAAAACAGTAGAGGAACTTCAAAATTATTGTACAAAAAACAACATTTTAATAAACGGTAATTTCTACAACAAACGCCATTTAATAGGATCAATAGAAAAATCATTAAAAAGCAGCACAGTTAATGACGAAAAAAAACAAATTGGACAGCAATTTATAGTTGTAGGCATTACAACGGAAAACGAAGTTTTGAATATAAAAATTGCTCAAAGAGTGAAGAGGATGATTAGCTCTGATATTGAAAAAGAATACAAAAAAGTTGCAAAATTATATCCCATAAATAGTGAAGTATTAAAAAGTAATGCGTACATTGTTATTAAAAAATATCAAAATGGTTTACTAGATGAGTCAGAAGTAGTGAATGAAATTATAAAATTAGATAAAAAATTAGTTAAAAAACAAAAGACTTGGTTTAAAAGAAACGAACAAATAATTTGGGTGGAAACGGGAAGTGCTGTCTCTAAAATAGACGAACTTCTGAGCAAAGATTAATCGCAAAAACTTATACACTGTGCTATCATAATAATATATGATTGACGCATTATTTGGTTCAAAAACAAGGGTGAAGTTATTAAAATTATTCTTGAATAATCCTGATAGCTCATATTATGTGCGTGAAATTACACGTTTAATAGATGAACAAATTAATTCCGTTCGACGAGAGTTGTCTAATATGCTGAAAATTGGCATTATAACAAGCGAAAATGTAGAAAATAAGCTTTATTATAAGGTAAATCAAATGTATCCGTATTTCATTCCACTCAGAGCAATTTTTTCAGATGAGGAAATTTCTATCGCAGAGGTTCAGGCTACCAAAATAAGTGATAATACGAAAGGCTCTACTTCTACTTTCAGCTCTTCAGATTCAAACCCAGAAGTTAAATATTACAACAAAATTTTTGAAGGTTTAACCGGTGCTCATGCTATAGTAATTGCTGGGAAGCTTGTTCGAGGTTCTGCAAGCCCAATAGATATTTTAATAATTGGGCAAGTGCCAAATACAAAACTTAAAACAATTATTAAATCTATTGAGCGTCGAGAAGAAATAGAGGTAAATTACACTGTTATCGCTCCAGAAGAATTTCATTACAGAATTAGCGTACGAGACAGATTTATTGGTGAAATACTAGACACTAAATTTACGGTCATTAAAGATGCAAACAGAATAATTACAGGAGGCAAAAAATGATAGAAATAGAATATAAAGGTGGCAACGGTGTAACTATTAAGTCTAATCAGGCTAAAATGTCCATCGATCCTAATTTAAGCGCAATTGGCTTAAAGAACTTGAAAACGACAGGCGACATTGAACTCTCTACAGAGGATAGATTTAGTGTAAAAGATCAAGATTCCTTGGTGTTAATTAATGGGCCGGGGGAATATGGAGTAGCCGATTTTGACGTAGCTGGCTTTAGTGCATTGCGACATATAGATGGAGAAGGTGACGAAAAGCTTTCAACAATTTATAGAATTGAAGTTGGGTCTGAAGCGCGAATAGGCTTACTAGGTAACGTGGCTGCTAAAATTAGCGACGAACAGTACGAGAGAATTGGAGTAGTTGATATTTTAATTATTCCGGTCGGCGGGAACGGCTATACTTTAGACGCTAAAGATGCTGCAGTGATAGTTAAAAATATTGAGCCAAAAGTAGTTATCCCTGTAAGCTATAGTGATTCAGGTTTAAAGTACGAAGTTCCTCAAGATGATGTAGAATTATTTGTCAAAGAGTTAGGTACTCAAAACGTAGAGACCGTCTCTAGGTATAAGGTAAAAAATGCTTCAACACTACCAGATGTACTTACTGTAATAAAAATTGAACGTAGTTAAGTAAAAGCTATAATATTCGTCTTAAATTAAAATCCCGTCAAGTTGACGGGATTTTAATTAGAAAGGAAAATTTGCTTAAACAATAATACCTTTTTTCTTTAGCGTGCGAATAGCTTGAGTGCTTAAAACCATTGTTACTTTTTGACCATCAATCATGAAAGTCTTTTTTTGTAAGTTTGGCTTAAAAACTCGCTTAGTGCGACGCAAAGAGAAGCTAACATTGTTGCCAAATTGCTTACCTTTTCCTGTTAATTCGCATTTAGATGCCATAATTTACTCTCTTTTTATTAAACAATCTACTTGATTATAGCGAATTTAGGCCTTTCCGTCAAGGGTTACTAAAGGACATATTTACTGCTATTATATATGTATGATACAAAAAATAAAGTTGGGGTCATTTTTCACTATTTTATTATTGGTTGGCAGTTTAATCATCTCTGGTGTAACTGGAGCCTCATCTGTTAATAACTTTCAATTTAGTAATTTCAGTGCAAATTATTATCTTTCAAAAAATAGCGAAGGGCAGTCGTTTGTTAGGGTGGAAGAAGTTTTTACGGCAGAATTCCCGAACTATAATCAAAACAAGGGTATGGTACGAGCGATTCCTGAGGTATATCAAAATCATTCAGTAAAATTTAAACTGATTTCTGTAGAACGCAACGGTGTTGCAGAGCCTATTTACTCTCAATATAGTGAAAATAACAACAGAGTGGTAGAGACAGGGACAGAGCAGTACCTACTAGGTACGCAAAAATTTAAGTTTGTTTATGAGTTGACTAGCGTTACTAATGTAATAAATAATACACAAGAATTCTACTGGAATATTATAGGCAACCAATTCAGCCAACCATTTTTAAGTGCAGATGCCACAATCCATCTATCTTCAGAGATAAAAAAGGGCTTCACAGGAGAAATGAAGTGTTACGTAGGTTCACAATCTGCTAGCTACAATTGCGAATCTAGCTATAATAATAAGGAAGCCACCGCTCACTTTAAGTTAACTGAACCGTTACCTCCTCAGTCTAGTTTCACTGTTGCTATGCAATTTGCCCCAGAAACGTTTGCTATATATAAAGATAGTCCCTGGCAAATATTCATAAAAAACTACTCATTGTTTATTCTAGGGGCAATTTCTATATTAGCAGGAGTTTGGTCTTTAGTGGCTTTACGCAAAAACCAAACGCCAAAATCAAAAAGTGCCTTAATAGCAGAGTACCTTCCTCCTAAAGGATTATCGGTAATGGAGGCTAGCGGCCTAATTGTGCCACCAAGCCCATCAGTTCTGCCAGCAGAAATACTAGATTTGGCGGTGAGGCACAAGGTGAATATTATAGAGAGTAAAGAAAAACGAGGGATGTTTGGAGAAAAAAATAAGTATACGATTGAATTAATCAATACAGACGGGCTACTTCCCGATGAAGCTAACTTTCTTCAGGGGATGCTGGGTTCATTAAATGTCGGAGCAAGGTATACGTTTAACGATCACGATTACAATATGGGTACGAAATTAAATAAAATTATTGCCAATTCTCAAAGCGAGGCACTTACAGAAAAGGGGTTCCTTGAAAAATCCATGGGCTTTACTAAATTGCGGATGCAATGGGGTGCTGTAATCCTGGCGACAATTCTAAGTATAATAATAATCTTTTTTAATACAACACCTTCGCCAACTATTTTGAGTATATCATTTGCAATGTTAAGCATGTTTGCTTCTATTGCGCTAATCCTATACGCTACAGGGACAAAAATTTATACTAAAGAAGGGCGCCAGATGCAACAATACTTAGAGGGCTTAAAAATGTATATAAAATTAGCAGAAGTAGATAGGCTAAACTATTTGCAGAGTCCAGTCGGAGCGGAGCGCGCTCCAATTAATACGTCCGATCAAGAGCAGATGATAAAATTGTACGAACGCGTCTTACCTTACGCTGTCCTTTTTCGCCTAGAAAAAGATTGGGCCAAAGTGTTAGAGCTAAAATATCAGGAGTCCACAAGTACTCCAAGTTGGTATTCGGGGAGTGACATTTCACGGGGTATCATGCTAGGCTCCTTTATAAGTAATTTCAACTCATCTACGGCTAGCAGCTTTAGTCCTCCAACAAGTTCATCTGGAAGTGGTATTTCTGGTGGGTTCGCTGGTGGCGGCGGTGGTGGCGGCGGAGGAGGTGGTCGCTAATGGGCGCAACAGATATTCAGCAAGTTATTTTAGTGCTTGTGGCAATTCTTTTCTCGATGACGTTACACGAAGCAATGCACGGCTATATGAGTTATTTTTTGGGAGATAACACCGCAAAAATACAAGGAAGACTAACTCTGAATCCGCTAAAGCACATAGACCCTTTTTTAACCATTATTTTGCCACTGCTATTATTAATTAGTGGTGGTCCAATTTTTGGCGGAGCAAAACCAGTGCCGTTTAACCCAAATAATGTTCGCGGTGGGGACATGGGTGTGGCGTTAGTAGCACTTAGTGGTCCATTGCTAAATTTAGTTTTAGCTTTTATCAGTTTCGGCATACTAAGTTTTCTTCCAGATTCAGGTTTATTGACGAGTTTTTTTAGTACAATGGTAATGGTCAATCTAGGTTTCTTCGCGTTTAATATTCTGCCAATACCGCCACTAGATGGATCACGTGTTATGTACGCAATTGCTCCAGACGTTGTTCAAAAAGGCATGCAACAAATTGAACGATACGGCCTAATTCTAATTTTCGTGCTAGTTCTAATTGGAGGCCCAGTGTTAAGCAAAATTCTTATGGCTATAATTACTTTTTTTATAAATATTTTTAGCGCAATATTTTAAGTTGCGTAAGAAGATGATATAATAGAATTAGCCCGAAAGAACGGCAAATATGATTTTCCTAACATCATATAGATAGGGACTTCAAATTGTCTACTTCCGTGGAAGTAGGTTGAGAAGACCCACCTTGCATAAGCGGGGAATATCTGATGCTAAGTACTTCGGGCCCTGAATTATTCATGAATTGAAAAGAAAAAAGGATATAAATGCGTCAAAGGGTGGTGGTTCAGGGCTTAGTTCAAAAGGGAAGTAAAGTGTTATTACTTAGGCGAGCGCTAGGCGCGCCTTTTTTAGAAGGTAAATATGAACTACCCGGTGGCGAAGTAGATTATGGCGAACAGCCAGAAGATGCTATAAAAAGACACCTTCGCATTGCTACTGGCTTAGACACTGTAGGCAATCTTCAACTTTTTGATGCAATATCTTATGTTAACTTTGAAGAAGGTGATAATTCCCAATATGTTCTTATTGTTTACCTTCTAAATATAAAAACTTTACCGGGAAAAATAGTTTTAAGTCATCGGCACAACAGGTTTCATTGGCTGCAGTTGAATAATGAGAACCATACTATTAATTTACGGTATAGCGCCGAATTATTGATTTCTGTCCTGCAAGGGCAGGATAAGTCTACGGGGATTGATGTTTCAGACAATAATTCAAGATCTCCGGCCGGCTCTGCTTCAGATATTATAATGTATGCTGATGGTGGATCTCGTGGAAATCCCGGCCCTTCGGCAACAGGTTTTGTAGTCATGGACCAAGCAAAACGAATTCTTCACGAAGGAGGGAGTTTTATAGGCAATGCCAATAATAACTACGCAGAGTACCAAGCGCTTAAGCATGCGCTAGAGTATGCAGTGCGTACAGATATAAAAAGTTTAGATATAAAAATGGACAGTATGTTGGTTGTTAACCAAATAAATGGCGCATATTCTATAAAAAATCAAGAATTAATTGACGTAAATAAATCTTGTCTAGAGCTAATGGAAAAAATAGAAAAAGTTACTTTACGCTACGTGCCACGTGAATATAATTCATTGGCCGATGGAATAGTTAATAGAATTTTAGACGAACAGACATAGTGTATAATAGGGTGTAGGCAGTTCGCTGAATGGCCGCTACGGCATGAGTCGTAGAGGAAAGTCCGGGCAGTACAGAGTATGACAGTCGCTAACGGCGACCGGAGGCAACTCTAGGGAAAGTGCCACAGAAACAATACCGCTGTAATTTTTTAATTACAGTAAGGGTGAAATGAGTGGGGTAAGAGCCCACAGTGTCTTATGGTGACATAAGATAGAGGTAAACCCTGTCAACTGCAAGGAGATTTGTTAACTAAAAAGCTACTCGCTTTAACGAATCGATATCCGCTTGATTGTGCAAGCAATTGCATAACTAGATAGATGGTCATTCTAGACAGAACCCGGCTTACAGGCAAACTGTCTAACTAAAATAACCCCCTTAGGGGGTTATTTTTTATTATATATTTTAACTAAATACCTATTTGCTTACAGCTTTTACAATTGCTGCAAATGCTTTTGGCTCACGAACGGCTAGATCTGAAAGAACTTTTCGGTCTAGTTCAACGTTAGCTTTCTTTAAATTATTGATAAGTTGTCCGTAAGTAGTACCAAGTTCGCGGGATGCCGCGTTAATGCGGGTAATCCATAATGAACGCAAATCTCGTTTCATATTTCGGCGATCGCGATATTGATATTGCAACGCTCTTAAGACGGTTTGTTTTGCCAATCGGTAGCTACGTCGTTGTGCGTGTTGCATTCCTTTGGTCTGTTTGAGCATTTTTTTATGCTTTGCTCTAGCGGTAACTCCTCGTTTAACTCGCATGATTTAATCTCCTAATTAATCCTTTATTTACCTAATGATTTTTTAATGTTTTTAGCTGCACCGCCAGTTACTTCTGCTGGCGTATTAATACGACGCTTACGCGCTTTACTTTTCTTAGCTAAAATGTGGTTGCCAAACGCACGGCGGCGAGTAAGTTTACCAGTGCTGGTAATTTTAATTCTTTTGGCCGTACCTTTGTGGGTTTTCATTTTTGGCATCTTATTTACTCCTTATCACTATACTTAGATTTCTGCCTGCCATTTGTGGTTTTTGCTCTACCACAATTCCGTCTTCTTCGAGCATTGCTACAACACGTTCTAGCATTTCGTAGCCCATTTCTTTGTGCGCATTCTCTCTTCCTCTGTAAAAAATACCGATTCTGACTTTATGCCCCTCTGAAAGAAACTGGCGTATTTTCTTCAACTTAATTTCAAGATCGTTGGCTCCAATCTTTAGTCCAAGTCGAATTTGCTTTAGTTCGACGGTTTTCGCTCTACGACGATTTCTTTGTTGCTCTTTGGTCTTTTGATACTGGTACTTGCCCCAATCTAGAACCTTAGCAACCGGTGGATCGGCGTTAGGGGATATTTCAATCAGGTCGACGCCAGCGTCTTCGGCAATTTGTAATGCTTCCTTTAAGCCTATAATACCTAATTGCTCTCCATCAGGTCCGATAACACGAAGTTTTGGTGCACGAATTTCCTGATTAATACGTATTTGTCTACTGATTTTCTTTTCTCCTTTTTATTGAGCGTACTCGGCTACCATTTTACCAGATTATAACAGAGAGAGCAATAGTATTTTTATACTTTCTTAAAAACGGCCACAAAATTGTAAGGCTTCACTGATATGTTGCACCTCTACGGAAGAAGATTTGTCTATATCGGCAATGGTGCGAGCAACTTTTATTACTTTCAAATATGCTCGTGGACTTAATTGAAGCCTGCTGCCAGCCGATTTAGCTAAAGCTAGTGCATCGTTTGAGGCTAAGAAGGTGTTTTTGGCGCTGAATTCTTGAATTGTTCCGTTGTGTATATCACTACAATTATACCGTTCATACTGCTTATGTCTAGCGTAAATTATTTGTTCAACAGATTGTGCATGATGATTTTTTAACAACGGTTTTTCAACTGAATCATAAGCATTATGTGGGCGAGACAACTTTATAGAAATATCAATTCTGTCTAGCAATGGCCCCGATAATTTTTTTTGATATGCTTGAATTTGGCTTGCTGTACAGGTGCAGGCTTTAGTCTCGTCATTATAATAACCACAAGGACAAGGGTTCATTGTAGCGATTAAAATAAAATTTGCAGGATAAGTAGTGACGCCACCAGATCTATTTAGAGTAATTTTTTTATCCTCTAGGGGTTGTCGTAAAGATTCAATAACGTTCCGATTATATTCGGGTAATTCATCTAAGAAAAGCACTCCAGAGTGAGCTAAGCTTATCTCGCCCGGCTTTAAAGTTGGTCCACCTCCGATAATAGAAGAATAGCTAGCTGTATGATGAGGGGTGCGAAAGGGCCGCTCATAAAGATTTATATTTGAGGTGTCCTTTATAATCGAGTGAATTCGACTGGCTATTTTAGCCTCAGTAAGCGACAGAGGTGGAAGTAGATTTGCAAGAGTTTTTGCAATTAACGTTTTTCCAACACCTGGCGGCCCAGATAGAAGAATATTGTGATGACCAGCAGCTGCAATAATAACAGCCCTTTTTGCAATTTCTTGACCTCGTATTTTATCTAAAGTAAAAGGGTCATTCTCTTGAGGTGTTGATTTCAAGAACGCTTGATTGGCATTCTTGTGGGCTATTTTAGCAACAAGAGGCTGAATTTTAAGAAGATGTAAAACCAATTCCTTGAGATTTTTCGCAGGAATTACTCTGTCGTCCTGTAGAAGAGTTGCTTGCATGAAATTACCTTCTGGAATAAAGATTTCAGAGATTTTTGGCAGGTCTTGGGCCTCGCACAGGCCTAGGATATTTTTAACTGGCTTAATGTTGCCATCTAGCCCAAGTTCGCCTAAGAAGAGCCTGTTAGAGGCTGCCTCGGGTGCTAATTGACCTGAAAGCACAAGTACGTTTATTGCGATAGCAAGATCTAATTGAGTGCCACCTTTTGGCAATTCGGCGGGGGACAGATTAATTACGATTTTTTTAGGAGGAAAGACAAAGCCTGAATTCGTTAATGCGCTCCGCACTCTTTCCTTGGCCTCTTCTATGGATTTTGTTCCCATGCCAATAATTTGCATATTAGGCAGGCCATTTTTAATATCGCCTTCTACTTGGACAGCAGAACAGTTGTAGCCAATTGGGGTCGCAGACAGAATCGTGGCAATCATCTTAAGCTCAATTTAAGCATAGATTTACTTTTAGTGCAAGTAGTAGTATAATAAAAAGTATTCATGGGGCTGAATTAGCTTCGACAGAAGGACATTAAAAGGTTATTTAGCAAGTCGAATTTACACGTTACGTATTTAATATCTGCAAATTATATTGCAAAAGCAAAAGCAGGTTTTGCTCAGTTAGCTAGCGCTTTCCGTGCACCTGTTCTTGCGCCAGCTCTAGTTTAATTTTAGAGCCATCATGAATCCTAAGGTAGCATAGGGAGAGTGGTGTCATATTTATGCTACTTAGTTTATTAAAACTGGCTCACTAAGGTTTAATGAATGAAATTAAAAAGTGGCGATTTTGAGTATTTTGTCATTCTCATAGCTTAAAATCGTATCATCAGGCTGACTATACTTGTAGAAGAATAATCATTTACCTTTTGGACCGGGGTGCAATACCCCGCAGCTCCACCATGAAAATATCAGTAATTTTTTAGTAGCCTTAGCAATAGGCTACTATTTTTTTGTTAGGATCTTAATATAAAACAACCGCCTGCGAGGAACGGTTGTTTTAAGTGGAGTTATTTTACTAGATTTTTGTTTTTGGTCCCTGTATAATTTTTTTATTCAAGAACTACCCCTATAATAACCATTTAAAGCGCTTGTGTCAATAACATTTTTAGTTAATTTTTGGTAAAAAATACTACATTATTTGACTATATTTGTGGATAACTTTTTTATATACCAACGAGCTTAAGTAAATGTGTAATTAATATCACATAAATTTTATTAAAAATTAATTTTAATATTTAAAGTCTTTTTGGAATGACAAAAA
>JAGOZV010000016.1 GCA_018064165.1 Candidatus Saccharimonadota bacterium | reverse complement strand
TGGCTTAAACAAAAAACGTGGAATAACTTTAGTTATCGTTACTCACGATCCAGATTTAGCAAATCTATGCGACAGACAAATCTACATCAAAGATGGCGAAATACAAGAGGAGACAAAATAATGAAAATTTTAGACACGTTAAAATCGGCTAATTCTAACTTAGCGCGAAACAAGGTTCGCACCACATTAACTATTATAGCTATTTTCGTGGGTGCATTTACGCTAGCCCTTACTACTGGAATAAACACTGGGGTAAATCGCTACATAGATGCTCAGCTAGGAAGTATTGGCGGAGAAAACACCTTAATTATCATGCCTAAGCCTGCCGAAGACCCCATGGATAGCTTGAATAGTGATGAAGCTAAAGAATACAAACCAAAGGCAGAAGTGGACTTAGGGCAATCTGCCACAAGCATGGCTGCATCAATGAAACCGATTTCAGAAGCCACCTTAAACAAAGTTAGAGAAATTAATGGAATTGAGTCTGTCTCGTTTCACAATTCTCCAAGCGTAGACTTTATTACCAGCTCAAATACAAATAAAAAATTTGTTGTTACACTAAATGAAGTAATTCCTGGCATAACAGCAGATATGGAAGTAGGAGTAGAACCAAACTCCAACAGCAACAAGCCGGAGATTTCTATAGAACCTAAGTTTGTAGAAAGCCTTGGTTTTAGCAGCAGCAATGATGCATTGGGTCAAGAGGTCTCAATTGGAGCTACTAACGCTATAACAGGCGAACAAAAGACTATAAAAGCAACGATCACGGGTGTTCAAGCTAAGTCATTAATGAACGACGGCACGTCTTACGTTAACCCCGCACTAACAAAACAAGTTAGCGAAATCACCAGAATTGGAACAGATGATATTCCAGCAAGTAATTTCGCGGCCGTAGCTGTTTTGCAAGACAATCTTTCTAACGAAGAAAAAGATGCTATTAAAAATAAATTAAGCAACCTTGGGTTATTAGCAAGAACCGTAGATGATCAAATTGGCGTAATAAGGTCTGTAATTAATGCTGTTACAGGAGTATTAACAATGTTTGCTGCAATAGCATTGTTCGCTGCCAGCTTTGGCATTATTAATACTTTATATATGGCCGTTCAAGAAAGAACTCGCGAAATTGGACTAATGAAAGCTATGGGACTAAGTAATGCTAAAGTCTTCATTACCTTCAGCCTTGAAGCAATTATGATTGGCTTCTGGGGATCTGTACTGGGAATAGGGGCTGCAATGCTAGCAGGAATTGGCATAAATAATATTGCTCAAGAAAGCTTCTTGGGTGATCTAACTGGTTTTACTTTAGTTCAGTTCTCGGCGCAGAATATTGCAATAATAATTGGTATTATTTGTGTAATTGCGTTTCTTGCAGGAACGTTGCCGGCAGTAAGAGCATCTAAATTAAATCCAATTGAAGCACTTAGATACGAATAGAACTAACTTTTAAAAATTTTATTGTTAGTACTTTTTACGTCGTTTTAATTCAGCAACTTTTAATTTAATGCGCTGCTTATTAATTAATTCGTGAGCTTTTTCTAGCTCAACCACACTATCTGCTTCATCACGCATTTTAATGGCACGCTCTAGTGCGGCACGAGATTCATCCTCGGTAATCGTTTCGTCACTCTCGGCATCATCTACTAAAATTTTAATTTCATTATTTGCAATTTCTACCACACCACCAGAAATTGCAAATAGGTCTACTTGTGGGTTATTGGCATCTTTCCTGTAGCTAATTTTAAGCATACCTGGCACCGCTAAGGTTACTAAGGCCTCGTGGTCTGGGAACACACCAATTTCACCTAACGGTGTTGGAATATTAACCTGATATACCTCGGTGTCCATCATAATTCCAGACAGTGTAATTAGCTTTAAGTTCATACTTAAGCTTTACTTTCTTCTAGCTGCTTATTTTTAAGCGTACCATTTGCCATATAGAACCAGTTTTCTGGTTTATCATCGTATTTACCGTTTAGAATATCTTCGGCATCAGTAATCGTATCTTCTAATTTAACATAAACACCTGGGTTGCCAGTAAACTTTTCGGCAACATGGAATGGCTGTGCCAAAAAACGCTGCAAGCGACGTGCTCGCTCGACTGTTTTTCTTTGCTCGTCTGACAATTCTTCCATGCCTAAAATTGCGATTATATCTTGAAGTTCTTTATATTGCTGCAAAACACGTTGCACTTCTCGGGCAACTTTGTAATGTTTTTCGCCCACAATTTCTGGATCAAGACTAGTAGAGCTACTACTTAAAACATCTACCGCTGGATAAATACCAATTTCTGTTAATGCACGATCCATCACGATAGTAGCATCTAGGTGGGCAAAAGTTGTGGCTGGCGCCGGGTCGGTAAGGTCGTCTGCTGGAACATAAACAGCTTGAACAGAAGTAATAGAACCCTTATTAGTACTTGTAATACGTTCTTGTAAAGCACCCATTTCTTGTTGCAAATTTGGCTGATAACCAACCGCGCTTGGCAAGCGACCCAAAAGTGCAGATACCTCGGAGCCAGCTTGTGTATACCTATAGATGTTGTCAATGAAAAGAAGAACATCTTTGCCTTCGTCGCGGAAAGCTTCGGCAATTGCCAAACCAGAAAGAGCAACACGAAGACGTGCTCCTGGCGGTTCGTTCATTTGACCGAATACAAGACTGGTTTT
Organism: Candidatus Saccharimonadota bacterium; assembly: GCA_018064165.1. Taxonomy (GTDB): domain Bacteria; phylum Patescibacteriota; class Saccharimonadia; order Saccharimonadales; family Saccharimonadaceae; genus JAGOZV01. The sequence continues at coordinate 7,225 of JAGOZV010000016.1, read as the reverse complement.
GTCTAACACGCCAGCTTCTTCCATTTCATAATACAAGTCGTTGCCTTCGCGGGTACGTTCGCCAACGCCAGCAAAAACCGAGTTACCGCTATGATACTTAGCGATATTATTAATTAATTCTGTAATTAAAACAGTTTTACCAACACCAGCGCCAGCAAATAAACCTGCTTTTCCGCCTTTTGTTAATGGTGCTATTAAATCTACAACCTTAATACCGGTTTCTAGAATTTCTGTTTTATTAGACTGCTCGGAAAGGGTAGGAGGGTCACGATGAATTGGCGCTTTTTTGCCTTTTGGTGCCTGCTTACCATCTATAGGCTCGCCAATAACATTAAACATACGTCCCTGAGTTTCAGCGCCTACGGGTACAAGAATAGGTGAGCCTGTAGCCTCTACTTTATCTCCACGCTTCAAACCATCGGTTGTTGACATAGCAATAGTGCGCACAGAATTTTCACTTAAATGCTGCGAAACCTCAAGTGTCACATTTTGGTTGTCGCTATTTTTTACCAATAATGCATCGTTAATGGCTGGTAGCATACCAGATTTACCAAACTCTACGTCTACGACCACACCAACGATTTGAGTAATTTTTCCTTCTGTTTTATTCATAATTTCTCCTTTAGCTATTTAAGGCTTCTACTCCACCTGATATTTCTGATAATTCTTGCGTTACGGCTGCCTGACGCGCCTTGTTCATAACCAACGTTAAATCGTCAATTAAATCCGAAGCGTTGTCGGTAGCAGCTTTCATGGCAACCATGCGTTGGCTATACTCGCTAGCTTTAGCATCTAAAATTGCCTGATAAAGCTGTGCGCCGATTAAACGATAAGTAATGGCATCTAAAACTTGATCTTGAGATGGTTCAAATTTTGCATCGGAAATCCAGGAACTAACATTTTTCGTTTTCTTAAACCCGGCGGGCAAAATGCGCAGAACTGTTGGTTCTTGGTTTAAGCTAGAAATAAACTTCGTATAAATAACATCTACGGCGTCTACTTCTCCGGCTATAAATAAATCTCTCGCTTCATCAAGAATAGAGTGAAGTTCTTTACCAGTTGGTTGGTCTGCAAGATTCTCGTACACTCCAATGACATTACTGTTTTCTAGCTTTGTTGCAAATTGAGAAGGACGACGACCAATAGCAATAGTTTTATTGCCGACATTATTTTCGCTGTCGGCCAATAATTGTTTTACGTATAATTTATTAATATTACTATTGTAAGCACCAGCCAAACCTCGATCCGAGGCAATAACAATGATTAATCTATTCTTAACCTGACGAATTTTAAACAACGGGTGATTTTTGGTACCTTCTTTAGCCACTAAATGGGTTAAAATTTCCGTTGCTGAAGTTGCGTATGGCGCCGAAGCTTTTTCGGTTGCCAAAGCACGTCGCATTTTGCTTGCAGAAACCAGCTGCATAGCTTTAGTAACCTGTTTTGTGCTTTTAACAGATTTAATCCGAGATTTTAATGCTTGTGCTTGCGCCATCTTTAATCCTCGTACGCTTTCGCTACACTTTTAGTTTTTTCGTCTATAGTTTTAAGAACGTCATCATCTGGCTTATCGCCTTTGTCTAATTTTTTCATGTCTGAAGTATAGTCTTTAGACAATTTAGCTAGTAAAGAGCTTTGGGCTTCTTTAATTTTAGAGACTGGTATTTTATCAAACGCGCCACTCGTTACAGCATGAATACTAACAAACTGTTCCCAAACGCTCATAGGATTATACTGAGATTGCTTTAGAAGCTCTGTAAGGCGTTGACCACGCTCAATCTGAGATTTTGTATCGCTATCTAGGTCGCTACCAAATTGCGCAAAACTGGCAAGCTCGCGGAACTGGCTTAAACCAAGCTTTAAGTTTCCACCAACGCTTTTGACGGCTTTAGTTTGAGCGGCACCACCAACACGCGACACCGAAAGACCAGCTGAAATAGCCGGACGAATACCTTGGTTAAATAAATCAGTTTCTAGAAATATTTGACCGTCTGTAATGGAAATTACGTTTGTTGGAATATAAGCCGAAATATCGCCGGCCTGTGTTTCAATAATTGGAAGTGCCGTTAAGCTACCTGCGCCCAGTTCGTCGGAAAGTTTAGCCGATCGTTCTAGTAGACGAGAATGAAGATAAAAAACATCCCCAGGGTAAGCCTCGCGACCTGGTGGACGACGAAGCAGTAGTGACATCTGACGATACGCAACGGCGTGCTTAGTTAAATCATCGTAAATAATTAATGCGTGTTCGCCTTTGTCGCGGAAATATTCGCCCATGGCGGTACCAGAATAAGGCGCAAGATAAAGCAAAGAAGCTGGATCTGACGGACCAGTTGCCACAATAATTGTTTGGTCCATCACTCCTTCTTCTTTGAGCCTTTGTGCTAAACGTGTAATTTTAGACAGTTTTTGGCCAACAGCAACGTATATATTTACCACACCCGTATTTTGCTTAGCCTGGTTTATCATGGTGTCAATAGTTAAAGCGGTTTTACCAGTTTGACGGTCGCCAATAATAAGTTCCCGCTGACCACGACCAATAGGGAACATAGCGTCAATCGCCACGATGCCTGTCATTAATGGCTCGTGAACACTTTTTCGACCCATAACACCAACAGCCGGCCTGTCTACCAACCCGCGTTGCTTAGTTTTGATAGCAGGGCCACCATCTAGTGGGCGTCCAAGAGGATCAACAATTCTGCCAAGAAGCTCTGGGCCAACAGGAACACTTAAAATTTCCTGCTCCATAGTTACTTTTGCTCCGGCCTTTACTTTTGTGTCGTCGCCTAAAATAACTGCACCAATTTCATCTTCACCAAGGTTAAGAGCAAAAGCCTCAACCGAGCCCGTTGTATCATCCGCCTCGATTTTAAGCATTTCGTTATAACCAACATTTTTTAGCCCATGAATCCAGGCCACTCCGTCACCAACTCGCACGACAATACCGGTCTCATCTAGGCCCTCTGTTAGATCTAGCTGAGTAATAGCATCGCGAAGTTTATTTGAAAGTTCAGATACAGAAACTTCTGACATAATTACTCCTTGTTAATTCCTTTTAATTTATTTAGTCGATTTTGCAAACTAATGTCTAACGTGTAATCGGCCGTAGAAATTATTGCTCCACCAATTACCGATTCGTCAATTTCTGACAATACTTCAATATTATTTGCACCAGTTTTATTTAACATAAATTCTTTAATTTTGCTAGTAGACTTCTTAGAAAGGGGACGAGCGCTTTTTACCCGAACCAACACAGAGCCAAGTTCGGCTAACTGGCGCTCTATATCGCTTATGACTAATGGATAGTCTTTAGTTTTACCAGTTTCAATTAAATATGCCGCAATTTGTGATAATACATCGTTTGAATTTCCTGCAATTATTTGCTTTGCAGCATACTGCGTTAACGAGCGCCTAGAGATGTTATGGCTTAATGCCATTAGCGAGCCTCTTTCAGCGCTTCATCAATTAACGCGTCGTCTATTTCTTGATTTGACATTTTCCCTAATACTTTTTCAGTTGCACTAGAAACTAGCGCCGATGCTTCTTTAAGAAGATCTTGGCGAGCATTATTTTTGCTTAGCTCAATTTCTGCGTCTGCCTCGGCCAATAATGCTGCCGATTTATTCTTAGCTTTTTTCTCGGCTTTTTCAATAGTTGTGGTAGCTTCATCTCTTGCAGATGACACAATTTCAGACGCTTGTTTGCGTGCTTTCGCCAAAATTTCAGCCGTTTTAGTTTCGCTCTCGGCTGCTTCTGCCTTTAATCGATCGGCAGTTTGTGTACTTCTTTCAATATCCGCCTCTCTTCGCTCAATTATTCCGACAAAAATTGGGTACACCCATTTAGAAAGAATGAAAACTAAAATTAAAAATGCAATTAATTGAAAAACTAATGTTTGAATATCAATACCAAGAGAGCCTAAAAGGTCTACCGACTCTTCAGTGTTTGCGCTGGCAAATTGATATAAATTATACATACCTAGTTAACCTTATGCCTTATACAAAAATTCCAGAAAGAATGGCCACAACAACACCAATAATAGCAAGTGAGTCAGCGAACACGATAGCTGTAATCATCATGCTTCGTATGTCTGAAACCTTCTCTGGGTTTCGTGCTAGGGCACTAAGCGCTGCAAAACCAATTACAGCCACAGCAATAGCTGCTCCAAACGCTGGTAGTGCGTATGCCAATGCGAATGCTAAATTTTCCATTTTATATTATCTCCTTATTTACTTACTTATATTAAATCATTCTTGCGACCGATTTGCCATTTCTGGCTTAACAGTAACAGGTGAATGATCTTCTTTAGATGAAGGCAGCTTTTTGGAATTTCCGTCGTGTGCGTCGCCATGACCTTCTATGGCAAGTGATGTAAATATTAAAGTTAAAATAAAGAATACATAGGCCTGAATAAAGCCAATAAAAAGCTCGAAGCCCATAACCACTGGCAAGGCCAATGTCGAAAAATATCCAGCAAGCACTGCAATTACAACAAGTAAAATTTCACCCGCAAACGCATTACCGAATAAACGCAAGCTTAAAGAGACAACGCGCGAAAATTCGCCAACCAACTCTAACAAGCCCTCAAAGGCACCCACAGGATCTTTAAATGGATTACGGAAATATCTAGAAGCATTCCCCACAAGCCCTAGCTGTTTTACTGCATACACTTGAACTGATATTACGGTAACAATTGCCAATGCTAAAGTAAAGTTTAAGTCGGCAGGTAAACCACGGAATAATGGCGTACCGTTAGTAGTAATACTTCCAACGCCTGGCAAAACACTTAACCAATAATTAACAAGTACAAAAATAAAAATAGTAATTGCAATTGGCGCAATACTTTTTGCTACTTTGCGATTTGGTATAATTTCAATGACCTGCCTATATAGCGTGTCGAACATCCAGCTAAATAAACTAGTGAAAACATTTTTTTTGCCTTTTTTTACCACACTAGCAGCATAAAAAGAAAGTAATAAAGTTACGATCAAACCAATAGCGCCTAAAGTCATGGCGTTATTAACGGTGAAATTACCTATGTGGAATACTGGTTCCGCAACAAAACTGATGTGCATATTTGCACTAGCAAACAGATTCATAATCCTCCATAAGAGTTATTTTAATATTGAATTCTGTATTTACTATACCAATATATTATTTGTTATGCAATTGAGATTTATTTACAATTTGAGCAGTTTCGTCCGATTCCAATGTCCAAACAAAATCACCATATTCATCAAAAGTAGAACTATCCACGTACGCACCTATTGTTTCTTTAGGAATACCTACAAATCTTTGAGAAGGATCGGTGCCGCGCTTTTTCCTTACGTCTACACCGTCTAAGTCACAAAGCTCAATGTCTTCTTCGGCTTTAACGGAAAGAAGTGTATCCGTATAAGTAAGATCTCTTGCATCTGCTTCAGGGCGTAGGTTTGATCCTTCATTAATTACAACACACTCGTTATCATTAACCTCTAAGCTTCTACCAGCTTCAGAGCTTAACTCTTCATTGACCTTTTTGGTATGGTTTTCTACTCCATAGCCAACTCCAATCACCATGGCAGTAGTAGCAATTACACCTAAAATTTTGGCTTCTTTACTAATATGAAATATCTTATCGTTTTCAACTGAGTTCTCTGTTAAACTTCGTGGTTTTTCTGCACTGCTTGAACGATTGATCATAATTTTTTTCACCTCAAATTATTACTATATTAATTATAGCACTTATGCATAAAAATGTCAATAGCATAACCTAGCAGTCTACGTGCACGCTCATCTTTTTTAATGATTTTCGGGCTGATAGCCAGGTTAGGGGCAGTTACCTGTTTTAATCTCGTTATTTTTAGTTGTGCCATATAACGTGGTCCCCGTTTTCACATCCGTAACGGAGACGCAGTGACCACCAGTGGGTACTCCTGCCACCAACTCTCGCACTATAATCGTATTCCCATTAGACGTTTTTAGATCTTCACTACTCAGATATCGTCCTGTACTAGCTTTCTCTAGTTTAAGCTGAGATATTCCATTTCTTATGTCGTTTTCTAGCGACGTTTTAACATTATTTTTCAACACACCGCGATAAGACACAACCCCTACGGCAGTTAAAATTCCAATTATAGAAATGACTGCTAAAATCTCCAAAATAGTGTATGCATTGCTAGCCATTTTTTTACTAGGACTTATCTCTTTTATTTTACTCATGCTTATAGAATAACCTACCTCTATTTTCTAGTCAATATTTTTAACTGTTATGATAAAATATACTAATGACAAAAATAGACGAAAGATCCATGCAAAGAAAAAAAACGGGCGCCAAAGAGTCGAAAGAAGTAGACCCTAAAGTTTATAAAAAGCGATGGGCGATATTAGTAAGTTTATGTATCGCATTATTAGCCGTAATGCTAGCAAACAGCAGTTTAAACATGGCACTTCCAGCCATGTCAAAAGATTTACACCTTTCACAGTTAGATCTTACGTGGGTCGTTAATATTTACACTCTTGTGTTCGCCAGTTTACTTTTCATTGCCGGCGCAATAGGCGACAGGTACGGACGCAAGAAAGTAATGCAAGCCGGCTTGGTGGTATTTACACTTGGTTCAGTGTACGCTGCCTTTATGGCAGCAACCGGCAATCAGCTAATTGGCGCAAGGATTGTTATGGGTATTGGCGCCGCCTTCGTTATGCCCACAACGCTCTCTATTATTAATACTACGTTCCCAAAAAATGAACGTGCTCGCGCCATAGCTATATGGGGGGCAGTTTCTGGTGTTGGCATGATGCTAGGTTCTATTATGAGCGGTATTTTGCTAGAACATTTTACTTGGCATTCGCTATTTGTCTTTAGCGGAATAATTGCCGTCGCTGGTTTAATAATTAATCAAATTATCACAGTAGAAAGCTACGACGAAGCTAAAACACCAGTAGACTGGCTTGGCGGCCTATTAAGTGCCATCGGTATTTTTACAATTGTATACGGTATAACCGAAGCACCGTCTTCTGGCTGGGGAAGCTCTGTTGTGCTATTAAACATAGGTTTTGGCCTCCTGTTTTTACTAGCTTTTGTTCTTGTAGAATTAAAAAGAAAACAGCCAATGTTAGACGTAAGGCTGTTCAAACATCGTTCGTTCTCTATCTCTTCAATTATTTTGATACTTACTTTTTTGGCTATGTCTGGCGTAATGTTTTCTATGAGCCAATTAATGCAGTTAATCGTAGGTTTCACTCCTTT
>JAGOZV010000015.1 GCA_018064165.1 Candidatus Saccharimonadota bacterium | reverse complement strand
GTAAAAATATCGCCGATGGCATAAATAACTGGTTTTTTTGATTCATTACCAGAATTATTTTGCGCTGGTTCTGTGGCTTTTTCTAAAGATTCTTCTTCATTAATTAAATTTATTTCAGAGGCAACGGCACGCACCATTTCACTATTTGTGCGTTCGTGCTCAGCGTAACGCTTAACGATTTCTGCACGTAAACGTCTTTGCGCATGTGCCACCGAGCGATGATCATAATCTAGCCCTTTTTCAATATTCTCTTGAACGTCGGCCAGGCTTAAAGAAATTGGACCATCGCCAAAGTTAATTAGCAAATATTCACTGTCATCAAACAAAGACTCGTCGCCCCTATTAACGGCGGCATTTAATGCGTGGTAGAATTCTGGGCCTAGAATATCGGTACCCCTAAACCCAAGCCTTCCAGCCAAGCCGTAAGAGCGTTGAGCAATTTCAGCAATTAACCGCACGTCTATACCAGAAAAGCCCGATGCACGCTCTAAACGAGCGATGTTCATAAGAAATAGCGGATGATCATTCGCCAGCAGTGATTGTAGTTTGTGCGCCATATTTGCCCTCCCTTAATTTTATTTATATTGTTTGCTAAAATGGTTTCTCACTAAGTGGCATATCGTGGAGCTTTACGTCTTCACGAAGAATACCTTGCTTTGCACCTAAATACTGCACCACAGACGTAGAGTTAGCACTTCCGAAAATAACTGCTTCCTTTAAACTTTTGCCTTGTGCTATTTGGCTAGTCAAACCAGAACCAAAAGCGTCGCCTGCACCAGTTCGATCTAGCACTGGAACGTCTTCGTACATGCCAGCACGCACCATATATTTTCCGTCACTTGCCATCACTCCATTCGGACCATCACTAACAACAGAAATTGGAGCATACTTTAATAAATGCCTAACTAGCTCATCTAGCGTTTCGCCTGGAACAATTTGTTGGGCTTCTTCCTTGTTAACCAATAGAATTTCTACTTCATCTAGCAATGCTTTTAATTTATTTGGGTCCGCTAATTCTGCTTCGCCTGGGTTGAAAGCAATTTTTACGTTATTCTCTGCTGCTTTTCTGAAAATTGTACTTAAAGCCTCGAAACGACCAGCAAATGTTGAAACATAAATCCAATCGAATTTTGAAAAATCTAAGTTCTCGTAATCTTCTGCTTTATGACTAGTAGCAGCGCCTCGATAAATTAAAATTGTTCGTTCTCCAGAATCTGTTAATAGCACTGTAGAATATTGGGTACCGCCTTTTTCATCACGAATAACCTGGCTACTGTCTATGTATTCTTTGTCTAGTTCAGAAATAACAACGTCGGCAGCTACATCGTTACCCATTTTACCAATAAAAGAACTGCTTAAACCTTGTCTAGCAAAAGTTACAGCTGCATTTGTAGCGCCACCACCCGTTGCAAAATTTACTTTTTCTACATTTATTTTTGCGCCAAGCTTAAAAGGCTGCACAAATTCCTTCGCATATTTGTTTATTTTTGGATCTAGTTGCGAGCTAATTCCCTCTCCCGAGATAAAAACATCTTGCGATGCCGACCCTAAAGCACATATCTTAACCATATGCATTATAATACATTATTTGGTATACTAAATACAAATGAACAATTTACAATTACTTCACAACAAGTACAACCAGAGTCCCTGGCTCGACAATATTAGCCGCGATTTATTACAAAATGGTGGTTTAAAAAAATATTTAGACGAAGGCATTCGGGGTGTTACAAGCAATCCAACAATATTAGAAAATGCTATTAAAAATAGCTCTTTATACGACGAGCAAATTCGCGAACTTGCATCGCACGGTGCCTCAACTGAAGATATTTACTGGCGTATTGTTATGGACGACATAAAAGCGGCCGCTAAAATGCTTCGTCCTCTTTACGATGAATCTGGTGGCGAAGATGGCTACATCTCTTTAGAGGTATCTCCCCTTCTTGCGCACGACCGCGTGGGTACTGTTAACCAAGCTCGTTGGATTTGGGAAGAAATTAACGAACCAAATTTAATGATCAAAGTTCCTGCAACTAACGAATGTATTCCAGCTGTTTATGATCTTCTTAAAGATGGCATAAATGTAAATGTTACTTTAATTTTCAGCTTAGACCATTACAATCAGGTAGCCCAGGCGCACTTGGCTGCGCATAAAGATAGCGACACTTCTGCGCGTAGCGTAGCGTCTTTCTTTATTAGTCGAGTAGACACAAAAATTGATGAGCGCCTTCACAAAATCAATACCCCCGAAGCACTAAAACTTACCGGCAAGTCTGCGGTCGCCCAGGCTCGTATTGCTTACGATATATTTTTAAAACACAGCGCAGAAATTGCCACTCTTGAGCCTTACAGTCCAGCTATTCAGCGATTGCTTTGGGCTTCTACCTCAACCAAAAACCCAGATTACAACGATTTGCTTTATGTAACGGGTCTACTTGCTCCATTCACAGTTAATACTTTACCAGAAGTAACAATAGAAAAAATTTTAGACCATTTGCCTACCGACACGCCAAGCCTTTCTATGCATGAAATTGAAGAAGCTAAAATAACCTACGGCGAACTTGCAAACGTTGGTATCGACCGAAGTGCCATAGCTCGCGAATTAGCCGAAGAAGGTGTTTCTAGCTTTGAAGCCTCATTCGCCTCATTAATGTCGTCTATTGAAGAAAAAGTACGCTCCAACTAACAAAACTTGCTTAGCTTAATTCGTTTTTTATTATAAGATTTGACAATCTCTATATTATATAGTATATTATCAGTACGATACACCTGATTGGTGTATCTGCACATTTGTTGCCTATTTTTAAGGAAGTGGTTTTATGCCAAACGTAAGCAAGGAAATTGACATCAAAGAAGGCCTAGATGATTATCGATCGTCTAAAGACGAAGAATCGTCGGCCGTCGATCTGGAGGCAAACAGACAGGATTTGATGCGCGACATCCAGGAGATGATTGAGAAACAAAACGTCAAAAAGCTTAAGAAACAAAGCAAAAAACGCGTTAAGACTTTGGTCAAGTTCATCAAAAAGTTGACGAAAGAAACAGCTTTTGCGGCTAAAATTGATGACGAGCGACAACAGCTCAAGAAGAATGGTGCTTGCCAAGACAATCTTGACAAAGATTACGAGACGCTTCGAAGGAGGACACGAGAATTAGAATCTCGCGTGAGAGAGCTCATTTCCGAGCTTACCCCCGCAGAAGAAAGGAAACTTCGCAAGAAGTTGGGTCTTCCTAAAAAAAAGGAGTTCACGCTAATCATCGGCTTAGCTTAAACTCCACCCAGGTAAAAGTGCACACCCCAGACCTAAAAGTCTGGGGTTACTTCTTTGTCAAAATATTTTAGAAACCTTGGTGATATTTGGGGGTTGTGTTAACAAATTTCTTCACATCTTCAGCTATCTCTGGGGCCAACAATCTGAAGTGCTTCATTAATTCGTAAGGTTCACCCGATTCACCAAATCTATCATAAATGCCAATTCTATAAACTGGGGTTGGCATTTTTTCCGATAGAAGCTCGGATACTGCTCCGCCTAACCCACCAGCACGTTGTGCTTCTTCCCCTGTTACTACGCGGCCAGTACGACGAGCGCTCTCTAAAATCGTTTCCTCATCTAGCGGTTTAATTGTAGGTACGTGCACAACTTCCGCGTTTACACCTTGTTGCGCTAGAATTTCGGCAGCTTTCAAAAATTGATAAGTTAGAGTGCCTGTGCCAATTAAAGTTACATCGTGACCCTCTTTTAGAACATATGCTTTGCCTATTTCGAATGGAGAATTCTCTGTTGAGAAAACTGGAGATTTTTCTCGGGCAAGCCTTAAATATGCAGGTCTAGAATCTTTCGCTAACGCCAATGTAGCTTTTTCTGCTTCAATACTGTCACCAGGGGCAATTACAACCATATTCGGAATAACGCGCATTAACGCTATGTCTTCTAGCATTTGATGAGTGGCGCCATCGGGGCCAACGGTTACGCCAGCATGACTGCCAACAATTTTTACTGGTTGATTATTTAAGCTAGCAGTGGTTTTAATTTGCTCCCAGTTCCTACCAGGGCTAAATGCCGCATAACTAGAAGCAAATGGTATTTTTCCCGCATGCGCCAAACCAGACGCAATTGTAGCCAAATTTTGTTCAGCAATGCCTACTTGAATAAACCTATCTGGATGAGCTTCTTTAAACAAAGTAATCTGTGTGCTGTCTGTTAAATCGGCGGTTAAAGCTACTACTCTTTCGTCTTCGTCACCCGCCTTTTTCAAACCACGACCAAAACCTGCTCGGATCGGCTCTTTAATAAGATTTTCTTCATTTAAATCGTTAACTAATTCGTAGCTCATAAACCTGCTCCTTCATACATAATTTTTCCATCAAGTGTGCGAAGTTTTTCTAACGCCTCTTTTGCTTGCTCTTTATTCGGCGGAATGCCGTGCCACTTATAGTCGAATTCCACAAAATCGACGCCTTTTCCAGGGATAGTATAGGCTAGAATTACTACTGGTTTGTTAGTAATTGCTCGTGCGGTATTTAATGCACTTATTAATCCGGTGATGTCATGTCCGTCTTGCTCGATAACATGCCAACCAAAGGCTTCCCATTTAGCTCGTAGACTGTCTAACGGCATCACGTCTTCAGTTGTACCATCAATTTGAATATTGTTCCTATCTACGATTCCCACCAAATGACCTAATTTATATTTTCCAGCAAACATAGCCGCTTCCCAAATATTACCTTCGTCTAATTCGCCGTCGCCCATTGTTACATATACCGTTCGGTGTTTTGTTTTTGAAATATCATCTAAATATTGCAAGGAATAGGCGTAGCCTGCAGCCTGCGAAAGACCACTACCAAGAGGTCCGCTAGTTGCTTCTATCCCTGGCAAAGTACCTCTTTCTGGATGACCTTGCAGTCTACTGCCAAGTTTACGCAAGGTAGTTAGCTCGGATTTATCGAAATAACCGCTTTCTGCCATAGCAGCATATTGAACCGGCACAGTATGCCCATTACTTAAATATAGAACATCCCTATCTTCCCAATCTGGATTTGAAGGGTCGTGGCGCATTACATTAAAATATAAGGCAGCAAAAATATCTGCCATACCTAAAGGACCAGCGCTATGTCCACTGCCTGCTTGTTCTAGCATAGATATAATACTTTTACGTATATTATTAGCTTTTTGCTCAATTTCTTCAATTGAATACTTTTTTTGCTCACCCATTGTATTACCTCTTTAAAATATTCCTTTTTTATTAGTTTCGCTAACCATTTTTTGATACGTTGCCGTTGGATTATCTGAGTTTGAAATGCCGCCCCCAGAATTTAATACATCTACGCCGCCCTGAGATAAGGTAAATACGTTATCTACGCTTACTCCGCCGTCCCAGCCAATTTCTACCTGAGGACTAATGTTTCTTACTAATCTAATTTTTTCTAATTGCATTAAACTGGCCTTTCCGCCATAATGCCCTAAGTCTCCACTAAAAATTAATACGTGATCGGACTTCTCAATTAAATCTTTAACCGTAGAAGGAACAGTTGGCCTTAATAACGCAATGCCCGCTTTAATTCTAGCTTGCTTTACTTTATCTAAAACCGCCAATAGGTCGCCGTCTGCTTCTGCATGAAAAGTAATCTGATTAGGCTTTAACGCTATTAAACGATCTACATATTCCGCTGGACGCTGTACCATGGCGTGTATATCTACCTGCCAATTTTCCGGCCACCACATTTTTTCCGGAGGGGTTAAAAAAGTTGGAGCGAATTCGCCATCGCTAGTATCTATGTGGACACGCTGAGCAAAAGGCTTAAGCCTTTCGACTGCTTCTTTGTATTGCTCGTCTGTTTCTACCGTAATACAAGGTGCTATAACTGCCATACTAAATTTCATCCATTTGCGCGATTTGGCGCTTAAAACGTGGTGCTTTAGAGAAAGAAGTGGAAAGCCAGGTTTCTATTATTCCCTGCCAAGCTTCAGGGTTGTCTTCAAATTCACGAGCTGGCAAGCACAAAATATTGCTGTTTGTTTCGTCTCGAGATATTTTTGCTTCGTAAGCGTCCCAAACTATGGCCGCTCGCACTCCAGCCGTACGATTTGCAGTCATTGCCATACCCTGTCCACTGCCGCACACTAAAATGCCCCTGGCGTCACTTGAATCTGATCCAATAATTTTTAGTGCTACCATATGGGAAATATATGGATATTCATCGGACCCATCTTGATCAGTTCCGTTAATTTCGCGAACTTTGTAATTATGTTTAGACAAATAAGCAAAAATATTCTCTTTTAAATAATGGCCTCTATTGTCACTTCCTAAGTAAATTATCATAATATTAGTATAAGCAATTTAGCCCCTTCGGTGCAAGTCTCGACCAATGTCGGCGACTAACTCTACCAAGCGATTGCTATATCCCCATTCGTTATCATACCAAATCATTATTTTTGCTAAATCACCATCTACAACTTTTGTAAGCGATAGATCTATCGTTGCTGAGTAGCTATTACCAATAAAATCGGTACTCACTAAAGGCTCGTCTGTTACTCCAATTATCCCCCTGTAAAAAGGCTCGTCTGCCATTTTTTTGAATAAATCATTTAATTCTGTCACCGTTACTTTTCGTTCAAATAATATAGTTAAGTCACTGATGGAAACATTCGAGACAGGCACGCGAACAGCTAGCCCCTCAAGCCTATTTTTAAAATAAGGGATTGCTTTAGCCGTAGCACTAATTGCCCCCGTTTCGGTTGGCACTAAGTTTTTTGCACCTGCTCGACTATATCGTAAATTGTCGCTAGGCGCATCTTGTAATGGCTGATCTGAAGTATAACTATGAATGCTTGTTAGCATAGATTTTTTTACGCCAATCTCTTCATCAAGAATAGAAAGCACAGCCGCCACTGAATTAGCCGTACAGCTTGCATTACTAACAACAAGACTAGAAGACTCTATTTTGTCATCGTTAACACCAATCATTAGCGTGTCAATTTGGGGGCTTTCACTTGGTGCAGAAATAACGACTCTTTTAGCGCCTGCCTCCAGATGGTCTTTTGCTTTTTCGAAAGTTGTAAATTTTCCGGTAGATTCAAGAACTACTTCTACGCCCATTTCTTTCCATGGTAGCTTTTTTGCATCTGCTTGTTTTAAAATTTTTATTTCATTGCCGTTAATTATTAAATTATTTTTTTCAACTTTAATTTCGCCAGCATACGTACCATAATTGCTATCGTATTTTAAAAGATAGGCCAAATCTTCGGCCGATGTTAAATCGTTCACTGCTACGACTTCAATATCGTTGCGTTCTTGAGCAATTTTAAAAGCATTTCGGCCTATTCTACCGAAACCATTTATAGCAACTCTAATTTTACCCATTCGCCCTCCCTTAAGATTTTCTCTTAATCCTATTATATGAAGTTTTAGGGGTGATGTCAAAGGATAAGCTTATTGAACTTGATAGAAATCTATACCGCCCACTGCTTGCCGTGAAGTGGCTGGTGGAGAACTAGCATTTATGCCAATAAGTACACTTGCAGACTCTGCTGAGATTGGAAAGCTGCTTCCTGCACTTGTAAGGCCGGTTACAGTTCCAGTTATATTACCAGATGTCCATTTCTTCCAAGTAGCAGGTGTTAAACTTGCCGCCGCGGCCGAATACATGTACGTGCTACCAGCCGACCCATTACTTACTGGGTGCCCTGCTGGATAATTACCTCCAGGCCATGGTTTATTCAAAGTTATTGTATTATTGGTTGTGTTCACGTTCGTAGATCCGCCATTCCACATATTTGAATACCAAGGGTTACGAGAGTAAGTTTCTGGTGGCCAAAGCTTTCCTTTGCCATCGGTGTAGCCCCAAAAAATAAAAGAGCGGTTATGCGTATTTGTATCGTTTGTATTATACCAAGAACTAGACACGTTGGTTAATTTTACAATTGTGTCACCCGTTTTTAATGGCTGTGCAAGAGTTGTTGTAGTACCCGGTCGAAATAAATAATTAGATGGTCCAATGAGTAAACCGTCAGCATCATACGGACATAGGCCAAAATACCATGTAGCCGTAGTTACAGCAGAAACAGTTTGCCTAGCCCAACCACTAATTTTATATTTATTATTTACATTTATAGGAATCTTTTGAGAACCACAGTAAAATACATATGAACCAGTTTTTGCCACTAAAGACCCACTTGCGTCAGGAGGCGAGTCTGCAGAAGTAAAATCAAAATTAGTGAAGCCAACATTGCTTCCCTTTTCTCCTAAGCCATTTTCAACAAGATTATCGGTAAGCCGATGCCCCGTGCAACCGCCCGCCTTAGGCGAAGTGTCATCATTCGTTACGTAGTGCGCAAAAGAGTCAACACCTTCAGCGTGGGCAGTTAAACAATACGAGTTATTTGATGAATCGTAACTGTATTCTGTAGAAATATTATCTTTAACCTTAACGCCATTTGCCGTATTAATAATACTGTCGATTGAAGACGGATATGTCTCGTTCGTCATATAGTCGGACGCTAAATAATTAGATATATCTTTTAAGGCCGCTGTAACCTGGGTACCTTTTGCCTTATTAGTTACTGAACTATACGAAACAATTGTTACAGCAGTTATAATTCCAATTATAAAAACTACGACGAGTAATTCTATAATAGTAAAACCATAAGCTTTTTTCATGGATTAATTATAACAGGTTACTATGTTAGAGCAAAATTATAATTCAGAAATTAAAACACGTTTTTGTTCGGTTGTGTCGCGGTTACGAACAGTTACTGTACCGTCTTCTAGCGTATCAAAATCGACTACCACAGTATTCGGTGTGCCAATTTCGTCTTGCCTACGATAGCGTTTGCCAATATTGCCATTATCGTCCCATGACACGTTGCCATATTTTTTCTTAAGAAGAACAAAAACCTCTTGTGCTTTTTCTACTAGCTCTGGTTTATTTTTTAAAAGCGGTGAGACAGCAAAACGCACTGGTGCAATATTTTCTGGAAAAGCTAAATAAATGCGTTTCTGTCCATTTATTTCATCTTCCCTGTATGCAGAAGAAAGAACCGCAAAGAATAATCTTTCCACACCAAAACTAGGCTCAATAACATGTGGCAAAAATCGCTCTTTTGTTTGCTTATTTATGTATTCTATATTTTTACCGCTTTCGCGCTGAATGTTTGACAAATCAAAATTTGTTCTATAGGCAATACCCATCAGTTCCTCTTTGCCGATTGGATAGTCAAACTCTATATCTATAGTTTTTTTACTATAGTGCGCTCTGTCTGCTTCTGGAACATCTAACTCGTGAATTAAATGTTTTGGCAAGCCAAGTTTATCAAAAAAAGTATGGACATCCGCAAGAAGTTCGTCAAAAGCTTCTTCCCACTGATTTGGGTGAACAAAATATTCTATTTCCATTTGCTCAAACTCACGACTCCTGAAGATAAAATCGCGCGGACTAATTTCGTTACGAAAAGCCTTACCGACCTGTGCAAGACCAAATGGTATATCTGGGTAAAAACTGTCTACGACATTTTTAAAGTTTGTAAAAATTCCCTGCGCAGTTTCTGGCCTTAAGTAGCTGATGCTATCTTCACTTTCAGTAGCGCCAACATGAGTTTTAAACATCATATTAAAAGTGCGAGATTTACTTAATAGGTTTCCATCGGGACTTTTAATT
This sequence comes from Candidatus Saccharimonadota bacterium, assembly GCA_018064165.1. Classification (GTDB taxonomy): domain Bacteria; phylum Patescibacteriota; class Saccharimonadia; order Saccharimonadales; family Saccharimonadaceae; genus JAGOZV01. The sequence continues at coordinate 251 of JAGOZV010000015.1, read as the reverse complement.
CCCTTTTCGGTAATAGTTCTGTCCATTTCTTCAATTGACATACCCTCTGCATTTATTCCAGCATCTTTTAAAATATGATCTGTACGATACCGACGCTTATTAACAACATCTTCGCATAAAGGGTCGACGAATGTGTCAACGTGGCCACTTGCCCGCCAAACTTTTTGATTCATTAAAATTGCGGCGTCTACACCAAACATATCGTTGCGTTCTTCAACAAAAAACTGCCACCATAAATTAATAATTTTTCG
>JAGOZV010000002.1 GCA_018064165.1 Candidatus Saccharimonadota bacterium | reverse complement strand
CTTCTTTAACACCCTTTGCGTAACGCATAGTGAAGATAATTGCGGCTAATGTAACAAGCACAAAAATAACTAATCGTTCAATAATGCCGTCGCCCAAGGAAACTCCAGCGAATCCAGACGCAATACCGGTAGAGAATGGGTTAATCGTTGAGCCTAGCACACCAGCGCCGGCACCTAAAATAATAACCATAGCTGCGGTTGCCCCGTTATAACCTGCTGCCAGCATAATTGGTATAACTAGTGCATAAAACGCAACGGTCTCTTCTTGCATTCCGTAAGTGGTACCGCCAATGGCAAAGAAAGTCATTAGAATTGGAATAATCCACTTTTCACGACCTTTTAACTTTTTAATAATTTTGCCAAATAATGCATCTAGCGCGCCCGTTCGCATTGTTATCCCCAGGAAACCACCTAGAATCAAAACAAATAATACAACGCTAATTGCCTCTATAGTACCGGCAACAGGGGCTTCAAGAACCTCCCACGCACCTTGACGATGGTCTACTGTATCGCCATCTTCATTTACGCTAACTTTTGGAATTTGCTCATACGTACCAGCTATTGGCACTGGATCGGAACCGTCTGTAGGGTCGGTTAATTGATATTGCCCCGAAGGAATAACCCACGATAGAACTGCCATTGCAATAATAATTGAAAATATTATTACCAGCGCCGATGGCATCTTAAATTTTAAGCGCTTCTTTTTCTTTACATCTTTCGACATAAGAATCTCCTTTTAAAAATTATTGTAAAAATTAAAGCGTTAAAGCCATAACTGCTTTAATTGTATGAACACGGTTTTCTGCTTGATCAAAAACCACGCTATTCTTAGACCTAAATACTTCGTCTGTGACCTCCATTTCTTTAAGCCCATATTTTTCTGCTACCTCTTTTCCGGTTGATGTATTTGTATCGTGAAAAGAAGGTAAACAATGTAAAAATATTACGTTCGGATTATTTGTTGCATTTAGTAGATCTCGATTAACCTGGAAGCCTTTCAGTTGGCGAATTCTTTCATCGTATTTATCTTCTTCGCCCATTGAAACCCAAACGTCGGTATACACCGCGTCTGCGCCGTTAGCCGCTTCATAAAGATTATCTGTTATTGTAATTTTAGCTCCAGTGTCTTTTGCTATTTCGCGCGCAAGATTAGTAATTTCTTCACTTGGGAACAATTCGCGTGGTGAAGCAATTCTGAAATCCACCCCTAGCTTTGCAGAAGCAATTAATAAACTGTTAGCCACATTATTTCGGCCATCTCCAGAATAAAGTAATTTTACTTTCTTAAAATCAGGAAAATGCTCTTTAATAGTCATAAAATCGGCTAAAGCTTGTGTTGGGTGAAACTTGTCAGTTAAACCGTTCCAAACTGGTACACCCGAGTATTTCGCTAGGCCCTCTACTGTTTCATGAGCAAACCCTCGAAACTCGATGCCGTCGAACATTCTTCCTAAAACAATAGCTGTGTCTTCTAACGATTCTTTTTTGCCTAACTGAATGTCATCTTTGCCCAAATATTCTGGAGCAACGCCTAAATCATTTGCAGCCACAGTGAAAGCGCACCTTGTTCTGGTAGAAGTTTTCTCAAACAATAATGCTACATTTTTTCCTTTGTGGATTTTATGAGAAATTCCAGCGCGTTTTAACCTTTTATATTCTTCTGCGGTATCAATAAAAAAACGAATGTCATCTGATGAAAAATCTGCCAAGGTTAATAACGAACGCCCTTTAAAATTTTTTGCCATTTAATAAATGTCCTCTCGAACTAATGGCATGCTCATACAACGAGGACCGCCCCGACCACGCCCTAGCTCTGCTCCATCTACTTCTATAACTTCAACACCTAAATCGCGCAAAACCTGGTTAGTAACGTAATTTCGGTCGTAGGTTACAACAACACCAGGCGCGATTGCGAGAGTGTTAGTGCCATCGTTCCACTGTTCCCTAGCAGCCGCTACTGGATCGCCACCTCCACATTCTATCATTTTAATATCTTCTACACGCAAAGATTCTTCCAGTACGCGCTTAAGATCTGTTTCTTTAGTTATCTTTGGACGCAAAGGATCTTCACCTCGCTCTATGATGTACGTATTTAGCTTTCCTCCATCACGTAAAATAGCCGGGTGAACAGTAAATTTATCGTAATCTATCATTGTAAATACGGTATCTAGGTGCATAAAAGCACGTGTTTTTGGAATTTCTAAGGCAATTACTCGTTTGAAGTTTGAGCCCATAAATAATTTATTAGCAATTTTCTCTATTGCTTCAGGGGATGTTCGTTGACTAACACCTATTGCTACTACTTCATCGCTTAACACTAAAATATCGCCGCCCTCAACCGAGAAACGTCCGTAGCGATCGTACCAGATTGGCACTTGACTAGAAGCGAACCTTGGGTGATATTTTAAAATATATTCCATAAATAACGATTCACGACGACGGGCCGGAAAATGCATTTTATTTACAGATACGCCATCGCCAATTGCTGCAGCTGGATCGCGAGTAAAATATAGGTTTGGCATTGGATCTAGATAGAAAGGATAATCCCCCACAAAGAAACTATGCAACTGCGAACCTTCACTTTCTGGCAACATTACTTCATTTTTACGAACCCCCGACATTGTTTTAAGCACCATATCGTGAGTATCCATGTTTGCTAAATAATCAATTATTGCATATGTGGTTCTTCGATCGCCCTGTTTGGAAGCGCGAACCATGTCAGAAATAAAACGCATTTTTACATCGGGACTATTTAAAGATTCTGTCACTAGCTGGTCTAAATATAGTACTTCTATATCGCGACTACGTAACACGTCAGCAAACGCATCGTGCTCCATTTGCGCTCTTTCTAGGTACGGAATATCGTCAAAAAGCAAACGCTCTAGATATTCTGGAGTTAAACCTTCTAACTCCTTCCCTGGCCGATGCAGTAAAACTGTTTTAAGGCGACCAATTTCAGATTTAATATTGATTGGTTTATTGTCCATTTTTCCCTACCCTTTAACTATTTATGTTTATACTTATACTTTACCATAAGCGAACTGTTAATTCTACAAACAAAATTGCCTCTTGCTAATCAAGAGGCAATCTTTTTTTAAAAGCTAGATTTTATTATTTAGTTTTACCGGTAAGAATTTTTAATTCTTTACGGATTTGGAATGCATAGCCAATGTTTACAACACCATGCACTAATGCATAAAGACCAATTACCCATACGAATGCCAATGAGGCTGGCTCTGGGTAAACAATAAGTGCAATTGCAGCTATAACGCCCAGTAAGCCAGTTACAATCCACATCCAGCGACCTTCTTCTTTAGTTGCATAAGATGCAATAACTAAATCATACAAAGATTGCGCGAATATAACAATTGCAACTACTAGCACTAGTAGAGACGCTGTGATAAGTGGGTTTCGTAGTAAGAAAATACCAATACCTAAACTTACTACTGACACCAATAGTGACAACCACCATAAACGATCTTTACCAATATTTGATAGGACATTTACTAGCCCCACTAAACCACCAATAACGGTGAATAGCGCAACTAAGAACACTAATGTTGTTGCGGTTAGCGCTGGCATTAGTAATGTTACGAAACCAAAGACGACAGCGACTAAACCTGTAAGGATCAGAAACCACCAAACTTCCTTGGTTAATTTTTTTGCTTCATTGAACATACTCATGAACCTCCATTAAATATATTGTGTGCCTTCATTATATAACTTCTCTACCTCTAATACCAGCAGTATTTTTCTAAATTTGTTATACTTTTTATATAAGGGGGATAAATGAAGAATAAATTATTTATAGTAATCGTAATTTTAATTATTGGACTTATTGCAGGTGGCCTGTTATTAAGTCAGAACAAAACGTCAGAAAAACAAAGTGATGCCGTTCGTTTTCACCAGAGTTATCCATCTGTTCCTGAAAATAACAAATTTGTATACGCAACCAATGAAGAGGTTCTTGACATCTTTAATAAAGGAACTGGTTTAATTTTTCTTGGGTTCCCTGGTTGCCCTTGGTGCCAAAAGCTAGCGCCGCTTGTTAATGAAGCCGCCAGTCAGTCTGGTCTTGAAAAAATTTATTATCTTAACATTCAAGAAGCTCGCAATAATAACGACGAGTTATACCAAAAATTGGTTGAATTTTTGAAAGATGATTTGCAAAAAGATGAAAACGGTAATCCTCGTATTTACGTACCAGACGTTACAGCTGTTTCCGGTGGAGAAATTGTTGGTAGATTCAAACAAGAAAAAGCCGATGGCACCCCTACGCCAGATGAATTTTGGACCGAAACTAGAAAAAATAGTGCCGTAAAACAACTTAAGGAATTAATAGAAAAAATGAATCAATCTAAATTTAGCCAAATAGAGAATGAAGTTAAAAATGGTGAAGCCACTCTTATAGATGTTCGCTCACCAGAAGAATTTAAATCAGGGCATTTTGCTAAGGCAATCAACCTAGACGTTGAAGAAATTTACGCAGGAAAACTACCAGAAAAACCAAAAGACAGTAAAATCTATGTTTACTGTCGTAGTGGCAACCGTTCTGCTCAAGCAACAAACTTACTTGAAGATGCCGGCTTTACTGATGTTAACGATTTAGGTGGCTTAACCCATGTTCAAGAAATGGGTGGGAAATTAATAACAAATTAATTATTGTTTTTTGAACTTACCAAAAGCCTTAGTACAGAAACGTACAGCCAAATAAGTGTTAATACTAGTCCGAAAGAAGCATACCATTCTGCTTTTTTAGATAGTCCACTTTCTACCCCATTTGTTATTACAGCATAATCTAAGAACAAGTTTAGTGAAGCAATAAATACTATTACCAAACCAACAATTAAGCCCCAAGTACCGCTAGTAGCTATTCCTACAAAATCTGGTACAAAAATTGACAATATCCATTCAACTAGAATGTATCCAAAAACACCGAATGTCGCGATCGTAACGACAGATCTAAATTTATCGTTTACTTTAATTAAGCCGGCAGCATACAAAAGATATGAAACTATGGCTATGCTAATGGTGATAAGAACGGCTTGCGTAACTATTCCATCCGAAACAGCGTCGAAAGCACGAGATATTGCCCCTAGGTAGAAACCTTCTAACACTGAATAAAGCATTACGGAAATCATTCCTGGCTTAATGGCAGCCCAAAAACCAACTACTAATAATGCAATTGCGCCAGCCCACAACAAGCGCGTACTGTAAGACTCTATTAATCCTGGGAGTGCAAGCCAGCCCCAAACACCTGCCGCAATTAGCACAGCAAATGTTAGGCCAATTTTTGAGAGCGTTCCGCCAAATGTCATTACACCAGATTTATTTTTTCCAGCAAATCTATCCATTTGATTCGTAGATAGTGCTGGGTTCGCTGCTACATCCATTTTATTCCTCCTCTACTGTCTGTGCACTTTCAATTTGCACAGCTGTTACTTTATTATCGTCAATCGTTAAGTTAACTCGTCCATCTACTAAGTCCATTGTCATTGGATAGAACTGACCATCTCGAGCTAAAATACGCACCGGCACGTTTGAACTTTCTGCTTTTTGGATGGCCTCTTCCTCAGTTAAGCCAATATAAGCTTTTTCTTCAGAATTTAGTTCATTAAGTTGATTTTTATTATCTTTTTTAAAATTATAATCTTCTGACACCGACTCCTCCTCGTAGAATCTTTCGCCGTTAATTACACAGACTCTGCCGCTTTCTGTTCTTCTTGATGAATTTGATGTTGTGCTTTCAAATAGTGCGTCGCACTCTTCAAAATTTGTAACTACACGCGGCTCTTGGCCCGCTAAAACTCCGATTGTTATTATTAGTAAAACAATTATTGCAGCCTGAACAGCCATTACAATATTAGCTGTACTACCTGTTTTCTTCTTATTCTTTGCTTTTTTATCCATAGACACATTATACTATCTTTAGTATGAATAAGTATAGTAATGGCAAATCATTTCATGCCTTTTGGCCCACATTAATTTATTTGCTTGGTCTTTTTGTTGTTCTAGTTGGCGTAACCATTCCCGCTTTAGCCGTTACCCCAGTTTCACAAAGCTATTTAACTGACAAAACTATACCTCTTGGGTCTTTAGTGGCCCTAGATGGAGATTCGGCCGATAAAGTTATCCCCGCGGATCCCGATTCTGTAAAAAATTTAATCGGTGTAACAATTAATGATTCCACGCCACTAGTTTTAACTTCTGGCAACAGCAATAGCGCTTTGGTTGCTACCAGTGGAATCGCTCCTACTTTAGTTTCTAATTTAAATGGCGAAATAGAGCTCGGTGATCAAATAACTGCTTCTCCGATTGCGGGTGTTGGCATGAAAGCTACAACAAACACAAAAGTCATTGGGGTTGCCCAAAGTCAGGTTTCTAGCAAAAAAACTGAAACCGTAAACGTAAATGGCAAAGACGAGGAAATCGAAATTGGCGAAATTCGTTTGCTAGTAAGTGTTGGCTATCATTACCAAGAACCAGAAAAAACACTTATTCCTCTTGCTTTGCAAAATATTGCTAATGCCATGGCCGGAAAAAAGGTTGATCCACTTCCAATTATAATAAGTTTAATTATTTTTATCGTAACGATGATCATTGTCATTAGCTTGGTTTATTCTATTGTTAGAAGTAGCATTATAAGTGTTGGCAGAAATCCATTAGCACAATCTGCAGTTTATAGAAACGCTATCCAAATGTCTGTTTTAGTTCTTGCAATTATTGCTGTTGCCACTATAGCTATTTATTTAGTTTTAACTAAACTATAACTAGCCCAATTGATAGCTTTTATGCTATAATTCATGATGAAATGGGTGGTTTATGGATGCAAATTTTTTTACTAATAAATGTCTTCTTTTTAGGTGCACTTATTATGGCGATTTTTTTGTTTTTTCGAGCTCGCAATAAAGAAAAAAATATTCCTAAAAGTACTAAATCTCAACCGCTTCTTCCTCATGCAACATGGCAAAAAATTGTTTCCGACGCTGAACGTGAATACAAAAAAACAATTCAACAAGCGAACAACGAGTTGCAACGCGAACTTCGTAACAGTACAAATAATTTACATAAAAAAGCTACTGGAATTAGTATAAAAATAATTAACGATGAGTTTAGTCGTTATAAAAATGATTTAGCCAAAATTCATCGCGAAAGTGCTGCCATGTTGCAAGAAACTTCAAAAGATATAGCAAAACAAAGTATAGATATGCGAAATAATTTAATATCAAAGCAAAACGTAATTGAAGTACGACTTAACGAACAGCAGGCTTTACTAGAAAAGCAACTTCTAGATCAACAAAAACATGCACTAGAGCGTCAAGCCGCACAAGATATAGAAATAGATAAACTTGCCGCCGTAAAACAGCAGCAGCGCATACAGCAAATTGACTCAAGTTTAAATAATGCTGTCACAAATTTTTTGCTAGAGAATTTGGGCAGCGATGTAGACCTTGGCGCGCAATTGCCTCACCTTCTTAAAACGCTAGACGAAAACAAAGAAGAACTAAAGAAAGAGATTCGTTAATGACGTCTTCATTGCCCGCTTCTGTTTCTTCTCCAAAAGATTTGGCTCTGCTAATTTTAGATATAAAAAAATATGCCAAATGGTTTTTGCAATACTACAACGCTAGCAAATCTAATGTAAAGTATTCATCACCTCAGCCAGAAATCTCTAAAATTGCCAGTGAAATAATTATTTATTGGGATAAGCAAAAACCACTTACGCCAACAAGTTTAGAAACTTATATTAAAATTTTAGAAAAAACTGCTCGCACTGCACCCGTGTTAACAATTACCTTGGCCAGCCCCGCATCTCTCGAAGCTAAAGAAGCTTTAGCAAAGTGGTGTCGCGAAAATCTTCATTCAGAAATATTAATCTCCTTTCAATATAGTTCGGCAATCTTAGGCGGAATGATTTTACGCACAGGCAGCAAAATTTACGATTGGTCATTTCGTAAAAAAATTACCGAAAACTCAAAACCATTTACCGAGGTTTTAGGCAATGCATAGCAATACAAATTTTCAAAAGTTAGTCGAAAAAGGCAACCTAACTGGCGAGGTGGTTGCGACTAATCGTTTTATTGTAGAGGTAAAAGGTCTGGAAGGTGTTAGAATTGGGGCGCAAATTTTATTTGAAGATGGTCAACGTGGCATGGTGCGAGAAGCTTATGGCAATAAAGTCATTCTGTATAATATTAACACCGAGCATTTAGAGCTTGGCACCTTAGCAGTGGTTGAACACGATCAATTAATGGTGCCTGTTGGGCCAGAGATGGTCGGACGAGTTGTTAACCCTATGGGCGAACCGCTAGACGGTAAAGGACCAATTGCTGCAAAAAATATGTCTGGTATTTTTACGCCAGCGCCAGGAATTCTAGATCGTAAAATGTTAGACCAACAGTTAACCAGCGGCGTTACGGCAGTTGACAGCTTTTTCCCGATTGTTATGGGGCAACGTATTGCAATTTTAGGTGACAGTAAATCTGGTAAATCTACTTTCTTATCTCAGTTAAGTGCCTCGCAAGATGGGTCTGACAAAATTGTCGTGTACGTATTAATTGGTAAACGTAAAGTTGACATTGAAAAATTGTTACGAGATTTAAACGAGAATGGGTCAATGGAGCACACCATTGTGGTGCTAGCTAACGTTTTTGATTCATTAACTCAAAGTTATTTGGCACCATATTCTGCTTGTTCTATGGCGGAAAATTTATGGTACGGTGGAAAAGATGTAATTATTATTTACGACGATCTTTCTAGCCACGCCGAAGCTTACAGGCAACTTTCGTTATTGCAGGAAGTAGACCCCGGCCGTGATTCTTATCCTGGCGATATCTTTTATGCACATTCAAGCTTATTAGAGCGCGCCGGACGATTACTTGAAAATGACAAAACTTTAACCAGCCTACCGGTTGTATTAACGCCAAACGACGATATTACTGCATATCTTAGCACCAATATTATGTCTATAACCGATGGACAAATAATATTTGACCTTGGCTTTTTTAGAAAAGGTATTCGTCCTGCGGTAAATGCGGGTCTTTCTGTTTCTCGTGTTGGTGGACAAGCGCAAACGAAACGTCAAAAACAATTGTCTACCGCACTTTTTAAGGCTTTGGCAAAATATCATCAAGCCGAAGAATTTTCTCACTTCTCTACCCAACTTAGCGATGAAACTCGTATAGATTTAAATCGTGGTAAACATTTATACGAGGCGCTACAACAACCGCCAAGCCAGTTGTTAAATTTAACTGAACAGCAAATTTTGCTAGAAGTTATTATGAGTAACGAAACAGATTTAGCTGTAGATGTCGCGGGCATAAAAAGTGTTTTAAGTAAGCGTGCGCTAGAAGTTAAAACGGAAGAAGATTTTGATCGTATTGAAGCAGAGTTAACTACAGAATTTCGCGCTCAGCCATTAGAAGAAGTCGAACAAACAGCCAAAAATGCCACCGATTCTACCGAAAAAACGGAGGCTAAAAAATGAGACGGGCAAATATTATAGAAAAAGATATTACAAGTATTGGCACGTTAAAAAATTTGACTAATGTTTTTGAAAGTCTTGCTAGTAATCAGGTGGCAAAAGTTAAGCACCGTGCCGGTTTGGGGCATGAATTTTTTCAAATGATTTGGAAATATTACACAGCCATCCGCGTTGATCCAAAAAAACGTTTGCTCAACCGACCAGAAACAAATGGTCGAACCGTTTTTATTCTTATTTCAGCAGAGGCTGGTTTGTCTGGTGACTTAGATGTTCGCACCATAGACGCTATGCAAAAAAAATATAACCCCGAGACAACCGATATTATTGTACTAGGAAGTCATGGCGCTAACCAGCTGAGTCAACGTGAAATTCCTTATATTAAATTCTTTCAAACACCTGAATCTGATGGTTTCATAAATGTTGAACCAATTATAAATATCGTGAAAGACTATTCAAGAATTGTTGTTTATTATGCCGAATACATTTCGCTTGGCCAACAAGAAGTTCGCACCGTTGACCTGCTCTCTCAAATTCAAGAAATGGGTGAGAATTTTGAAGAAGGTGTAATAACCGACGACGACACGATTTTTGAACCTTCTTTAAACGAAATCGCCTTAAGGATGGAGGCCACTATGATGAATTTAGCTTTAAGCCAAACTATTTTGCAATCTAAATTAGCTCAGGCAGCCAGCCGATTTAATGCTATGACCGTTGCCGAAGATCGTGCTAGCGAACTTTTGGGAGATTACAAATTAGAATTTCACCGGGCCAAAAGAAGTGAAAACGATAAACGTTTGCGTGAAGTTTTAGTTGGTATTAAGAAGAAGCGTCGCGAACAAAGGAGTTTAGAAGTATGAGTTTAGCAAACGAATATGTTGGCGTTGTTAAAAGTATTCGAGGATTAACGGTTGAAGTACAAATTGTTGGCGTTAAACCAGAAATTAACGAGCTTTTAACAATTGAAGGTTTTCCTAAAATATTTTTGGAAGTTAACTTTTTCCGTGGCGACAGCGCTGTTTGTTTAAACCTAAATAATGACGCAGAGGTTGAGTGTGGACAAAAAATTATGCGTACTCGCGAAAAAGTCACCGTCCCTGTGGGTCAAGCAACCTTGGGCCGTGTTTTTAACGCTCTTGGAGAGCCCCTAGACAAAGCCGCCGCTATCACAGAAAATCTTCGACCAATCTCTAACCCAAGTGGTACTACCAGTTACCGTAATTCTTCAAAGCTAGAACTTCTTGAAACTGGCCTAAAAGTAATTGACTTCCTGACTCCGTTCGTTAAGGGCCGAAAAATTGGCGTTATCGGTGGTGCGGGTGTTGGAAAAACCGTTTTAACAATGGAAATGATTCACAACGTTACTCGCGCAAAAGGTGATGACGCTCCCGAAAAAACCGAAGACAACCAAACTAAAGCAGCCGAAAGCAATTCTATTTCTATTTACTGTGGTGTTGGCGAGCGTATTCGCGAGGGCAACGAACTTTACGAAACTTTACGCGACACAGGTGTACTGAAAAACACTGTGATGTTTTTTGGGCAAATGGACGCCACCCCTGCCATTCGTTCCATGGTTGGTCCGGCTGCCGCTACTTCTGCTGAATATTTTCGTGACGAAGAAGGCAAAGATATTTTGTTTTTCGTTGATAATATTTATCGCCATGTTCAAGCGATGACAGAATTAAGTACAAATTTAGGCTTAGTGCCGAGCGAAGGTGGCTACAGTCCAATGGTTTTTTCTGATCTTCGACGATTGCAAGACCGCTTAACCAGTACCGAAAAAGGTACCATTACTAGCGTCCAAGCCATTTACGTGCCGGCCGACGACCTTTCCGACCCTGCAGTGCAAGCGATCAGTCAGCAGCTTGACAGCGTGCTAGTGCTAGATCGTGGCATTGCCGAAACAGGCATTCGACCAGCCGTTAATCTTTTGAAAACCACCAGCTCCCTACTAACTCCCGACATTGTTGGTGAACGTCATTATCGTTTGGCCGAACGCGTTCAAGCAATTATGCAAAAATATGATAGTTTAAAAAATATTATTGCAATTGTTGGCGAAAACGAATTAAGTCCAGCCGACCGAGCCGACTATCAGAACGCCAAAAAACTAATTGAGTTTTTCCATCAAGATTTTGCAGTTGCCGAAAAATTTACCGGCAAACCTGGCGAATATTACACACTAAACGAGACCCTAACAGGCATTGAAGAGATTTTGAAAGAAGATGCCAAAAAATAAGCCCCTACCGAATCTAAAAGTCACGGCCAGAGCGCCTTTTCATATTTATTATGAAGGTGAAGCACAAATTGTCTCCGCCAAAAACAGCGTCGGCAATTTTGACATTCTTCCTGGTCACGCCGATTTCTTCTCTATGTTGACCGCCTGCACCGTTCACATAAATGTTGACGATGAAGTAATTTCATTCCCAATTGAAAACGGCATCTTGGTAGTTCAAGATATGAGCGTTTCGTTGTTTGTTAATTTATAATTTTTATTGCACAACAACGTAATCAAACGCAAAGCCACCATAACTCATAGCACCTTCTACATTTATGCTAAAACCAGTGGCCGTTCTGTTTACATATAACCCTGGCACCGCTCGTCCAACAGGCGTAACAACTATACGTGGCGTATTGCCATATTTTTCACGAAATGAAACTTGTGCCAACATGCCATTACCAGCCCCGGTACCAGTGTTCACTGCAACTGTTCCCGCAGTATCGTTACCACTTATTGAAACAGTACCATTACTGCCCACTGCGCCACCGCTAGACACACCTGGCGCGCCACCAGTACTCAACAAATGTCCGCCAACCGTTAACTGCCCAACCTGAAAATTGCGAACTGAGAGAGACCCGCCGATAGAAACATTTCCCGCGACATTTAAATTGTTATTGATTGTTGCCAGCTGGTTAACTGTCAATTGACCTTGAATTCGCGTTAGGCCAGCTACCTGTAAATCTTTTCGCAGATTCAGGTTCGTTATAGTACCATCGCCATTGACATTTAACTGTTGAACTTGAGTGTCACCAGCCTGAAGCTTTGTAAAGGTACCATCGCCCGCCGTTACGCCCGTTGTAGAAAGTGCATTATTAAGAGTTAATTTTCCTGCTACCGTTGTGTCGCCACTGATTGAAACTTTATTTTTAAAAGTTGTTTCCGGATTAATTGTTAATAAAGTTTGATCATTCCCAACCGGATTTCGACTAACACCCAAACCGTTTAAAGTTTTATCACTTAAAGTTACGCTTCGTTTTTCCTCTTCCTTCTTTTGATCATCCTGAGACTTCACTACGAGAAAAACCACCGTTACATTTACAGCAATGACTAAAGCGACCACAATTAAACCGATTATTGTTCCACGACTAGATGGCAAATGAGCCAAATTTCTTTTTTGCTTTTCCGTGGTTTTTTCTTTTTTTTCAACCACATCACCAACTGAAAAACCCCCTTCTGAAGGAGCATCATTTATAACGTCTAACATTTCTGGCTCGGGTAAATTATTTAATTTATTTTTTTCTTCTGGATTCATTTTTATTATTCTTATTGCTTAAACAACTCTAATTCTATGAATGATTATAGCATAAGTGTTAAAATAGATATATGAAGGTCGTTGGAGTTAAAAATAAAGGTTTTATGCTTGCTGCGATTTTTGTTTTGTTTGGTGCATTTTTCCTTTTTCCTATAACTGCCCAAGCCTTAAAATCAAATAATTTTCAATTTGACGAAACAAGTATTGGCACTAGCGGCCCATTGAACCAATCCTCTGCCAATTATGGATTATCTGGAGCCACAGGCGATATTGGAGTTGGTAATTCAGCGTCCGGAAATTATCAAATAGATGCTGGTTCTAAAACCGACCCCGACCCCGTACTAGCATTTGCAGTAGAAAATACTGAAGCAAGTTTTGGAGTCCTTTCGTCCTCTGTTACTGCAACGGCTATCGCAAAGTTTTCTGTTCTTAATTATTCAAGCCATGGGTACACAATTCAAATATTCGGAAAATCACCAACTAACGATTCTCACTCTATAAAATCCCTTGAGAACACCGAAATGTCTCAAGCTGGCACTGAACAGTTTGGCATAAATTTGGTTGCAAACACTCAGCCCACCTCTGTAGGTAGCAATCCCGACAATGGCTTATTCGGCTTCGGTTCTATTACAGACGATTATAAAATTCCTAACTATTATAAGTATACCGAAGGAGATATCATCGCTATGGCCGGAAAAAGCTCAGGAATTACAAATTACACCATTACATATCTTCTTAATGTTGCTGGACTTACCCCAGGTGGCGAGTATCGTAGCGATCAAACATTAGTAGTTCTGGGCACTTACTAAAGATTTTTTCCAAAAAGTGTTGACTTATTAGTTTCGCTTATGCTATCATCTGTATAGAAATAGTAAAAAACAAAAAAAGAGTAAAAACCACCATGAAAAAACAAAAAAGTGTCAATAGATCATTGTCTTCGCTGTCAGCGATTACGTTTGCATTCATATTAGCAGTCGTAGCAGTAGCACAAGCAGTCATTCCAGCAACCACTCACGCAGCTCAAATTACCGATCGCAGCCTAGAGCTTAGAACGAGCGACGACGGATTAACTGGTGGCTCTACTCCAGGTGGAACGGTTAATCATCTATTCACGTTTACTCTTCCGACTTCATCTGCTCTTGGATCTATACAATTTCAGTATTGTACAACACCAGCCGACGTTGGTGCACAAACTTGTGTTGCTCCTGCGGGCTTAGATAGCATGACATCTACCTTAGGTTCATCTACAGGAGTCACTGGGCTTAGCATGGTTCACGGCTCTGCTAATACGTTTTATCTAACACGTACTCCTGGGGGAACTGTTACTCCTGGAGCAAATACAATCGTAACCGCTTTAATTAAAGACGTTAAAAATCCGTCCGCTACTAATGAAACTTTCTTCGTACGCATCTCTAGCTTCGCTTCTTTTGATGCAAGTGGAACCGCGACAGACCTAGGTTCTGTGGCGGCAAGCACAGCTAATCCAATCATGCTTAGTGGCGTTATGCCCGAGTCGTTAGTGTTTTGTACTGGCGCAACAGTTGGTTTAGATGTTGCCACTTCTACTGTACCAGATTGCGGTACAGCTACACCTGGAACAATCCAATTTGATCAGCTATTCTCACCTACCGACACTGCTGTAGCTGCTTCACAAATGGCGGCCAGCACCAATGCCGGTTTTGGCTATGCAATTACTGTCAACGGGCCTACTCTTACCTCTGGCTCCAACACCATAGCAAATATGGCAACTGCTGGAGCAGGCATTCGAGGAACCAGCCAATTCGGTCTCAATTTAACCACAAACACTGCTGCTGTGGCTCCTGGATTCCCTGGTGTCAGCGCAGATGCCTCACCTATTGCCAATAGCACTAACTTCAAAGGTCAATCGGCAACTGGTTACGATACTGTAGATACATTCAAATTTACCACTGGCGACCAAGTAGCAAATAGCTACGCAGGTTATGTTCCTGGCACTTCAACAGGAGCAACAGACGCTCAAATTTACACCGTTAGTTATATAGCCAATGTACCTGGTAGTCAGGCAGCCGGTACTTACAGCACCACATTAACTTATGTCTGTACCCCAACTTATTAAATCAGTTATTAACAGGAGGAATTAATACAGAACCCAGATTACAATAAAATGTGACCAAAATAAGCAAAACCAGTTATTGACCTAGCTTTGTTAATTGTGATAAACTTAAATTCATGAGGAATTTTAGGGTTTTTGGTTATTTTGGAGCAGTACTTTTATTAGTGGCTTCTGTATTTTTTGTCAACGGGCCTACCGTTAACGCAGCGCAAATAAATAATCGCAGCTTGCAGCTCTTAGCGGGCGCCGGCGGAAACGGGGGCTCTATGCCGGGCGGAACCGTTAATCATCGGTTTGAGTTCAGAACTGGGAGTGCTCATACTATTGGATCAATGAAATTTGAATACTGCACAATCGCTAGTGTAGAAGCTTGCGTAGCGCCAACAGGCCTTAATGTCAGCCCTGCTACTTTTGGCGGAGAAACTGGCAGCGCCGTCACAGGATTTAGCATGGGCACAAAGACCAGTAACTCATTTATTTTAACCAGAGTTCCGGCGTCTGTTGCTTCAAATGCATTGGTGGTTGCTCAGGCGAACGCCATTGTTAACCCAACCACCCCTAATTACACTTTTTTCGTACGCATAACTACTTACGCAAGTAATAACGGCACTGGTACCGCTATTGATAGTGGCTCTGTAGCGGCAAGTACAGCAAATCCGATCCAACTAACTGGCGTCATGCCTGAGTCGCTCATTTTTTGTACAGGTGCAACAATCACTGCTCCTGGTAATATTCCCGATTGCTCAACGGCTACACCCGGTAATATAAATTTCAATCAACTGTTTTCTCCAACCGATACAGCAACTGCTTCGTCGCAAATGGCAGCCAGCACTAACGCATTATATGGTTACGTTATTACCGTAAATGGTCCCTCTATGACATCAGGGTCTTCTGTTATACCACCAATGGCACCTTTACTAGCAGATGCACCTGCAACTCCATTAAGAGGCACGAGCCAATTTGGTATGAACTTAACGGCTAACACCAACGCAACTTCAACGGTTGCTGTAGGTGCTCCTGTTTCTTTAGTTCCTAACGGAACAGATTTAAGGGGACAGGCAACACCTAATTACGCTGTGGCCGACCGTTTTAAGTATGTCACAGGAGACGCGGTTGCAAGAAGCGACAATGGTGGCGCTGGGCCAACAAATGCACAGCTATACACAGCTAGCTACATGGTAAATGCTGCTGGTAATTTGCTTGCAGGCACATACACTACAACATTAACTTATGTCTGCACACCAACTTTCTAATATGAAAAAATATATATCAATTTTGGGATTCGCAATTTTAACAGTACTTTTTGGCATACTAATAATAAATCCTCCTAAAATTTCTGCTGTTACTTCTTCAGGAAACACATCAGCCAACCAACAGGCTGGCCAGGCTCTTGAAATAGCGCCTCCGGTGCTTAACTTAAAAGCAGACCCTGGCGAAACGATTCAAGCAAAAATTTCTTTGCGAGATGTTTCTTCAAGCCCTTTATTAGTCACTAACGAGATTAACGATTTTACAGCCGTCGGAGAAGATGGTACTCCTAAAATTATTTTAGAAGAAGCCGAGCCCAGCCCTTATTCTATAGTTAAGTGGATATCACCCATCCCAAGCATTACTTTAAAAGCACGCCAAATTCAAAATGTGCCAGTTACTATAAATGTGCCTAAAGATGCAGCCCCAGGGGGTTATTATGGTGTTGTACGTTTTACAGCAACACCCCCGGAAATAGAGGGCAACGGCGTCTCTCTTTCGACAAGTATTGGGGCATTAATTTTTGTACGAGTAAATGGTGACGCAAAAGAAAAAATAAGTATTGAAGAATTTTATGTTGGCAAAGATGACAAAAAAGGTTTCATTTTCAACTCCACCCCACTTCAGTTTACCGAACGAATCAAAAACGAAGGCAATGTACATGAACAACCAATCGGCCGTATTTTAGTAAAAGACCTTTTTGGCCGTCCAGCAGTTAATTTAAATGTCAACTTAGAAGGAAGAAATGTATTACCGGGCACAATCCGTAAATTTCAAGTTCCTTTAGACAAAACTGCCATCGGTGACAGGACATTAATTGGTCCATACACTGCAACCTTAACTGTGAAATATGGAAGCAGCGGACAAACTGTCACTCAAGATCTTACATTTTGGATCATCCCGTGGAAAATTATCCTAATTGTACTTGCGGTTATTGTAGTATTAATAATAGGCGGCCGGTTCGGTATTAAACGATACAATGAATGGATTGTCAGCAAATCTCGCGGCCCAAGACGAAGATAGCTTGGTGTAGAAGCATTTAGACATATTGCCTATGCTATACTAAATATATGTCACGGCCTAAGTTTGTTAAAAAAATAGATCATCGATCAAACACTGGGAAAGTTCGACCTCATGGAAACACATCTTATTTTTCTTTAGTAGCACTACTTATTATAACTGGAGTAATACTGCTAGCCTCTACTCAAATGACGTCGGCATGGGTTAGGCCAGGTCCTGCAGCTGGCTCTATTGGAGTGTCTGGCGTTATGCCTGGTGAGCCACCAAAAACCGCCGCCACCATAACTTTTCCAAAACAAAATCAGCGTTTTCCTGAAACACCAGTGAAAGTAGAGGGCACTTGTCCGGCAGGCTCATTAGTTGAAATATTTAAAAATGATATTTTTGCCGGATCGGTCGTTTGTAATGAAGATGGAAAATTCAGCTTAGAGGTAGATCTATTGATTGGCGAGAATCGCCTAACCGCCCGCGTCTTTGACGCACTAAACCAAGAAGGTCCGTTGTCTAATGTGGTCGTCGTTTATTATGACGCACTGCCCTCTCAAGATGCCCCGTTAATGGGATTAAACTTTGGTGGAGATCAGTTAATAATAAACACAGATGCTGTATTCCGCGGTGCCTTTCCAGGAAAAGAGATGTCTATTCCTATAGATATTATTGGTGGACGAGCACCCTATGCCGTCAACGTTCACTGGGGTGATGCAACCAACGATTTAGTCTCTCGTCCAGACAATACTAGTTTTAGAATGTCGCACGCCTACAATAAAGCTGGAACTTTTCAGTTGTCTATTCAAGCTACCGATGCGGATAATCGTGTCGCTTTCTTGACGGTGGCTTCAATCGTAAATGGCCAGCCAGATCCAGTAGTTGTAGCCGGCACTACAGAAAATCCTGCTGCCAAAAGCATGCTTGAAAGTTTGATGAAACTTTGGCCTTTCTATACTGCTACGGTAGCCGTTGTTATAAGCTTTTGGCTAGGTGAACAGCGCGAGCGTCGACTACTGATGCGTCATGGTCTAATGATGCCACCAACCAGAACTACCTAATAGCCGACTAAACTAATCTTTGCCGTAGTCTATCTCGCCACAGTTTTCTTCGATACTTTGCGCTGGACGATCTTGCCCATTAAAATTAATTATTCCGCTAGATACCGCTAGAATACTCAATTCTGCTTCTGCGGAGCTATCCTCTGACATTTCGCTAACTGCACAGGCTGTGGGCTGAACAACACTTAGATTTTGTACTACTGCCGCCTGAACTCTACCTCCGTCTAGCTCAACCTTCAGAGATTCTATTGCCGCATTTTTCAGGTAGGCCTGGCTACCGTTTTTTGTAACTAAATTCAGATTACTGTATTGACCCGCCAGTGTAAACATACCATTTTGTATATTTACGCTTAGTTGATTTTGTAGATTAGCATTATAATAATTCATAACATAATTATCTACATTTATCGTCTCTATCTCAGGTCCGTAAATCGTCAATATGATATTCGAGTAACCCCTCATGATATCACTCTGACTCTTGCCATTAACGATTGAGATAGTAGCTGCCTGACTGGACTCTTCGACATCAATTTTTGGAACTACCCCAGCAAACGATTCAAATTCATAGTATGATTTGGTGGACACTACATAATCTACGCTCACCTGCCCATCCACTGATTGGTCGGTTTTATTTGACGGGTCAACAATCGACAGGGTTTTAATGTTAGCAAAATTTTCTGGTAAATCTTTTCTAGTCGAGGTGCGTAGTGAGTTAATCTTTGCATCTCGCTGCATAAAGCCAAACGATATCACAGCAATTCCCGACCCGAAAGTCATCATCCCTGCAACAATAATAAGAATAACGCTGACGAGAATCTTTTTATTCCAAACTTTACGAAACAGGGAATTAGCAAGCACCAAACACAGTGCCGTAAACAGTAGTCCGCTTATTGTAAACAGTGCCACGGCAGAGACAGTCCAGCTAGCGTCCAGAAATCCGCCCGAAGCATCCTGATTGTTTGTCATTTCGATATAGGTTTTTACCGGAACAGTGATTGTTACAATCAATGAGATGACTGCACTGATTACCAGGACAATGCCTGCGCCAATCGTTAAAACTCTTTTAAAAGTCTGCGCAGATTTATTGACTGGTGGCTCAGGCTGAGCGCTGAATTTCTTTATTGACTCGAGAGTGACCGGCTGCCCCTCCATCTGAAGCTTTTCTGCGGCAGTCGTTGCCGGTGGAATTATTGCCCATAGTATCAAGTAGATAACAAAGGCTGTGCCAAATGACCCCATCAAAATGATAATGAATATCAAGCGAACCCAGACCACATTGATGCTAAAATATCTTGCAAATCCTGAACAAACCCCTCCTAAGATGGCGTTATTTGTGTCCCGATAAATCCGCTTGGCTGAAGTTCCTTCTCCTAGCTCCAGCGTTTCGTAATCGGCATCTTCGCGTGCAAAATCACTGGGCTCACCTAATTTTTCTCGAACTGATTTTACGTCTTCACTGGTTATGACCCCGTTTGGCTCAACACCACGCTCGGCTAGTAGCTCGGTGATCCTCACTTCGATATCCATGAGAGTATCTTTGTTTTCAGCGTATTTTTCTAACTGACCAACATATGAGCCTAACTCTTTTTTTGCATCTGGCTCTATGTCATAGGCAGTTCTTGCAATATTGATTCTTGTGATCTCTTTCATATGATCTCCTTTATAGCTTTCCTAGTGTTTTATTTAAATCGTTTATCTTTATCAGAGTTTCTTTTAACACCTCTTCACCATATATAGTTGTTTTATAGTATTTACGTGGCGGCCCCTGTTCGCTTTCTTGCCACTCATGGGTCAACAACCCATCCCTTTGCAGCTTATTTAGTAGAGGGTAAATCGTCCCCTCAACGACCACCAGATCTGCATCGCGCAGCTCCATGATAATATCGCTAGTGTATTTTGGCTGATGTGAACATATTTTTAGTACACAGTATGCCAAAAAGCCTTTGCGCAGTTGCCGGGCTAACTGCTCGGCGTACTCTTTACTCGCTTCTGACGTTACTACTTCTTCTTTCATGATACTATGTTATACAAAGTACTTTATCATGTCAAGTACCAAAATCGACTTTATTTTAAATAGTAAATAAAGCTCTTGCATTTTTAAAATAAGCATTATAAACTAGAAGTGTAGATCGTATAAAAACAAAAAAACGCATTTACAAATAAAAATTTAAGAATTGTCTCTCCCACCACAGAGCAACTCAAAAACATAACAAAAATTTCAAAATGAAAAAAATACACATGTTTAGGGTTCTGTGGTATTTTAATATCACTGTAGTAGCTATAGCAACAGCCGTTTTTGCTGTTTCTTCGTTGTTTTTATCAACGTCTGTTAAGGCTGCGCCAGGTATTAACGAACAATTCAATTTTCAGGGTCGTTTATTAAACAGCGCTGGTGCAGCTGTCCCAGACGGTTTTTACAATATTCAGTTTAAAATATATCAAGATGGCACAGGGCAAGCGGCGGGTAACCCAGGCGGCACTTTAATGTGGACTGAAAGTTGGTTAAATAGCAGCGGCAGCGGTGTCCAAATCAAAAATGGCTATTTATCTGTAGAGCTTGGTTCAATTACCCCATTTGCAAATTCTGTAGACTGGAACCAGAATACATTATGGCTTAGCATTAACATTGGCAACACAAATGGTTCTTGTGCCTCATTCCCAAGCTGTTCTCCTGATGGCGAAATGACCCCTATGAAGCGCTTGTCTTCTACCCCCTATGCTCTAAACGCTGGAATGCTGGGTGGAAAAAAGGCTTCAGACTTTCTGCAAATTGCACAAGGCGTACAAACAGACGTAAGCACAAACACTCCAAGTATTTATATCAACAAAACTGGTACTGGTGATTTCGTAAAATATCAACAGGCTGGAAACGATGCTTTAACCCTAACTAATAGTGGTGACATTCTTTTTGGCGCCAATACTAATCATAATATTAGTATAGCTAGCGTAAATAGCGGTGATGGACGACATTTAACTATAGCCGCGGGTTCTAGTGCAACAGGCAAAGGTGGAGATTTACACTTAAGCGGCGGAGACGGAACCACTAAAGGCTTAGTTAATTTAGGGGCTGCTAGTTATACTGCAACAGTTAATCCAAACTGCTCAACAAATTGTACACTTCTTCAAACAAACGTGGACAATTACAGTACCGTTATTGTTAACGCGACTGCAACAAATATAGTTATGACGTTACCTGCTCCAACCACTAATACTATCGGACGAATTATTTATGTTACAGCTGCTGAATCATCTCAAGACTTTACTCTTACTACTAACACTGGTGGCACAGGTAACGAAGTTTCTATGCGTAAAAACACCACAGTAACAATGATTTGGAATGGTACCGCTTGGACGGCGGCTGGCGCTTCTAGTTCTACAACCTTACAAGCTGCCTATGACAACACTCTACAAAGTGCTGGTGGCGCCGAATTAGTTGTTAGTAAAACCAATTCTACCAATGGTCTTACTATTCGTGACAGCTCTGTCAATTCAGTGAATGGGGCTCTTCTAAGCGTTCAGTCAAGTTCGGCCGCAGGATTGCTCTCTGTTAATAGTGTTGTAGCTGAATACGCATCTAATAGTGGAGCGGAAGAGCCAGGAAACACAGACACATCATTTCCAGTAAATACCTGGGGCTCTCTCAATAGCGCGGCCGTTGACCGTTTTACAACAGTTGGACCTTACATTGCAAGCGGTAAAGGATCTGTTTATGTTAGAACAAATACATCTGCCGGAAGTGGCGTATCCAACAGGTTAACAGCTCCGCTAACTGACAATATGACATATAACGTGTCGTTTGCCACTCGTCTTGAAAGTGGCACTCTTACAGATATGGAAGTGTACTATTCAGCCAATGGCTCTGCATCATCTGTTGCCTGTGCTTCTAATATTACTTCACCAAGCAGTATCTGGAAAAAAGTAAACTGCACCTTCAAGACTCCAGCCAGCGGAATCACGGCAGACAATGCTTTAATGATTCGTCAGGCAAGTGGTGGCACCAGTCGCACATTCTACATAGACAACCTTAGCGTTACATTGGCAGCCGATGTGAATTACGCAACAGATGGCAGTGTCAATGATGGGGATAATTTTGCATCAAACTGGCTTTTTGCTGGACTTGGAGGTGGTAGCGCCACTAGAAATACTTCCGACGGCGAAGACGCTAGCGATAGCGCCCAAGTAACTTTAACTGCTGGAGCAGCTAATGCAGGCATTAGAAATAAACTATCGGTGAATCCTCTTCCCGACACTCTTTACAGAGTAACTGTTTACGCAAAAAACAGTTCTGGCACTTTTAATGATTTTAAGGTTAGGTATTCTCGCGACGGCAGCACTAACGCTGGCGGCAACTACACCGATTGTGTAGACTATAATACCAGGTCTATTAGCACAACCGCTTGGACACGCGTAACCTGCTACATCAAAACAGATAGCACACTTGCTACAAACCCTCACGTTCATTTTGTAGGCGAAGCTTCAGCAACACGCACCTTCCGAGTTGACGCCTTCACTATGACGTTAACTACAAATACTGCTCCTAATGTTCAAATTGGTGGTGGAGAAAAAGGTGGTCCAACTACCCTATTTACTTTAGACAAAGCAGCGTCTGCACCAATTGCTATTAATAACGACGCGCTACTTGGTTCTATGTATTACGACACTACATTAGGAAAACTCCAGTGTTACGAAGCAGATGGATGGGGAGCTTGTGGTTCTAGTCCGGACACAATTGTTACAATTGCACCTGAATTTACTAATGCTGTATTACATGGAACCGGCGTTGGAACCATGGTTTCAGACATATGTTCGGACACATTAAATATTAATGATGGCTCTGCTGGACAAGCTAATATTTGTGGGCCAAACGAAACACACAACTTCTACCGCTGGACTTCTCCTCAGCCAAGTGCACAAACATATGGTATATACGTAACATACCAATTGCCGGCCAGCTTTAAGAGTTTCCAGTCTGGTTCAACAAGCATAAAAGGACGAACAGATAGCAACAACGCTTCCGTTTCTTACCAAGTGTACAAAAACGACGCCAACACTGGGCTAACAGCTTGTGGTCCTTTAGTAAATGTTTCTTCCGGCAATGCCTCTGCTTGGCAGCCTGGGGCTGCGGCAGGTACCTCTGATCCTTCAACTTGTGGCTTCAACCCAGGAAACAGTGTAGTCTTTAAGATAAATACCACCGCAAGTCAAAACGCTAATGCTTACATTGGTGACTTAAACTTTATATTTAGCAACCGTTAATACTTATTTTAAAGGGGTAGAAAAATAAGCATATTTATTATAAAATATATCATATGGTGAGCGATTTTAAACGGGGGTATATAACCCATAAGCTCCGTGCACGTAATTACGTGTCTTTGTTGTTACAAAAACAACGTTTTTTGCGCGTGCTCATTCCTTCTATCCTATTATTGTTAATTTCAGCCATAGTCATCCCCTCTTTTTTAGTATCTAATAACTACACTGTTACTGGTGGTGAAAAATTATTGCCCGCTAAAAATTCCACTGTAGCCAAAAATATTTCCTATGATCTTGTTTCATCTAATTTTAACTTTAGCCTTCCTAAAAATGCCGACGGCGCGCAAAAAGGCATCGAAGCAACATTAAATAAAGATATATCTAAAGGCGTAGAAGTAACAGATGTCGTTAACGACATAAGCTTCACACTTACTCCACTAGATAAGCACGAAGAAGGCAAACAAGATTCAAATAGAATTGTTTACCCGCTAAAAAATCATGACGGATGGACGGTTTACACAATTCAAAATTCAGGTGTTAAAGAAGATATTATTTTAGAAAGTTCGACGAAAGATAGTTTAACTTTCAAATACAAAATGGATTTAGGCGATGGACTTGAGGCCAAAATAGAGTCAGATGGTTCACTCGGTGTGTACGGAAACACTCTGGCTAGTAGCAATATTACTACCTCTACAGATAGCGATACTAAATTGTTAGAAAAAATGCGTCAAAACGCAAAAAAAGACACTTTGTTATTCAAACTTCCCGCTCCCGTTGTAATTGAAACAACAGGTCAAGAATCTGAATTTGCACGTTCTACATTTTCGTTAGAAAAAAACGAATTGTCGGTTATTACAACTGGGCTTGAAAAAGCTAATTATCCTCTATCAATTGACCCAAGTATTTATGTAACCACTGCACGCGAGTTTATGGCCGGGAATAACGAAACAAATATAGATTTTAACGTAGATGAGCAACTCATTCAAAAATCACCTACTACTGGCGCTCGATTTGACACATGGAAAAATACGTTATCTTTACCCGTTGCAACCTCTGCAAACGGAGTGGCAGCAACTGGTGGTTTTATTTATTCAATTGGTGGAAGGTCTCATCTTGGCCAAGCTTTTAATACCCAAGGTGCGGATAATTTTATTGTCCCAGACGGAATTACCAATATCTCAGTTAAAGCATGGGGCGCAGGTGGCGGTGGCGGTGGCGGTGGAACAACTGGTTCCGGTGGCGCAGGTGGCGGCGGTGGTTATGTAACTGGCAATATTGCCGTAACACCAGGTGAAACGCTAAAAATTTACGTAGGAGGAGGAGGCCAAGGTGGCTCAAGTATTACAGGCGGTGGATCTAACGGTGGATCGGGTGGCGGTGGCGGTGGATACTCAAGTATTTACAGAGGCAACACACCCTTGATGATAATAGCCGGAGGTGGTGGAGGTGGTGGTTCTCGTCAAGCTACTACAGGATCTAATGGTGGTGCAGGTGGTGGAACTACCGGTCAGACAGGTTCCACTAACTATAGCAATAATGGAAATGGCGGTGGCGGAGCCTCACAGTCTAATGGCGGAAATGGCGGCACATCAACCAACAACTCAGGAACCGCTGGATCATCGCTAACAGGTGGTCTAGGCGCAGACGGACGCTCCGCTACAACAGGAGCCGACGGCGGTGGAGGTTTCGGAGGTCTTGAAACTGGCGGGAATGGTGGTCTTGGAAATGTTAACACTATTCGTGCAGGTGGCGGTGGCGGTGGCTCTGGTTGGTACGGTGGCGGCGGTGGCGGTGGCACATCTAGCACCAACAACTCTTCGGGTGGCGGTGGTGGTGGTGGCTCTAGCTACACTAGTGGCGTCACTAGTGTTACTAATACCGCAGGAAACAATCAAAGTCCGGGTAATGCCAATGAACCAGTTAGGAATGGTGCTAGCGAAGGTGGTAATGGTGGAACTGGCAGTCAAGGTGGAAGCGATGGAGCAAACGGCGCTATCTTTATTAGCTACGGTTCTGGTACAGAAGTCTCTAAAAACGTAAGCTGGGCAGAATTTGACACAACATTAGGTACGGTTACAAGTTCGAATCCGGGCTCAGGAACCTGTGCTGGTTGGTGCTCCTCAAACGACTACGCTTTACCAGAGGCTCGCACCAATTTGTCTCTCGTGGCTTACAATGGCTATTTATATGCAATTGGTGGCCAGAATGCTTCTGGGACAATCACGAATACTGTTTACGTAGCAAAACTTGGCGCCAACGGAGAGCCCCGATTATGGCATCCCACCAACCCAAACCAAAGTAGTTGGGTCTATTGGTATAAAGACGCCGACCTTACTTCCCCACGAGCAGATTTTACAGCCACGGCTTACAATAATCGTCTCTACCTAATTGGTGGCAGGACAACTAGCGGTGTAGTTTCAACGGTGCAAATATCAGATATTAGCCCGACCGGCACGCTAGGCTCATGGACCAACTCCACTTCGTTGCCAAGCAATCTTTATGGTCATGGCGCCGCAATATATAACGATAGAATTTATACAGTTAGTGGTGCTTCAAGTGTTGGGTCGCAACCATTAACAAACGTTAGATACAACAAAATAAATGCTGACGGCAGCCTTAACAACTGGGTAGACACTACGCCATTACCAGAAGGAAGATTAACTGGCGGCGGAACAATGTCAGCCGTTTGGGGAGCCTATCTGTACATTAGTGGTGGTTGCGGAACAGTTAACGCCAGTGGTTATTGTACTGCTGTCCGCAGTGACGTCGAGCTAGCTAGTATAAACGCCGATGGCAGTTTGGACAAATGGAACACGGTCGGTACAGCTTTTGACGAAAGACTGGGCGGAAATCTGGTGGCCTGGCGAGGTTATTTATATAGAGTTGGTGGTTGTGTTGCTCAAAACGGCACAACCGGGGATTGCGGCGACAACACTATGAGTTTGATTAATTACGGGAAAATAAACCGTGATGGTGACGCCAGTACCACAGGACAATCTACGTCCTCTGGTAGCGGAAAATGCACCGGATCTAACCCGTCCCAGTGTGATCTTCCTGGTCAAAATTACATTGGCAATATGTTAACTAATAGCATAATATACAACGGTTACATCTATGTTATGGGTGGCTGTACTAATAATTCCTGTAGCACCACAAGTAGAAATATTATTTACGCCTCTTTAGACACAGATGGCTCAATAACAAAGCCCGCCACTTGCCCCGACGGCAGTTTTCAGGGTGGAACCTGGTGCTACGTTTCGAATTCTCTACCTACCAGTGGCTTAGCTGCGGCCAGCCCAGTAGTATTTGGAGGACGTATGTATCTCATTGGCGGCCTTTCCGGGTCGGGTGGAAATGTTAACAGAATTATTAGAGCAGACCTTAAAGAAGATGGTAGCTTCACTCCTTGGGTCTCTCAATCTTTAAGTGGAGTCGGCGGAACAAACGTCTCTTACACTTACGCATATGCACGAGCAAATCCGTCAGGTGTGTCTTCTACGCCTGGTAATTTATACATTTTTGGTGGCTGCACATCATCTAGCTCTGTTGGATGTACAAACTATACTCAAAACGTTTATAAATGTAATATAGCCGCTAGCGATGGTGCAATTTCTGGCTGTTCAACTAGCGGACAATTACAAGTCGGCACCGTTCCAGGGGCAAGCGGCACCGGAATCGGCATCATGAGTGGCACGGTTTATGCTAATTATATTTATTTAATTGGAGGCGTTGCCCCAAGCCTTGTTGATATGAAAACTGTTCGTTACGCCAAGTTTGACAATAACAACAACGTCGTGTCCGTTAATGGCTCTGGTTGGATTGAATCGCCGAACCAAATGCAGGTTGGTCGACGTAGAACGGCCGCCTTTGGCTATAATGGCTACATCTATGTAGCTGGTGGATTTGAAGCTGGTGGTAGCGGTGTGGTTAGAGATATTGAATTTATTAAAGTAAACGTTAGCGACGGAAGCCTAGGAACAGAATCGGATGGATTCACTATGTCAGAGGTAAAGATTAATCAACGATGGGGTCTAACTGTTACTGTTTCTAATTCTTATGCCTACGTAATTGGCGGCTGTGACGTAGGAGATAGCCCTAGCGGTTGTACCAGTAGGGCTGATATGGTCCAAACATTCCAAATATACAATAACGTTAGTGGCGCGCCAGCAAAATACACCCGCTCCGCCAACAGGTACACAACAAATCCTAACCGATTAGGTGGGAGTAGCGCTATATTAAATGGAAGATTGTATACAGCTGGTGGCTGCGTAAGCACCGAAGACTGCACAAATGCCATAAACACTGTTTCTTAT
Source organism: Candidatus Saccharimonadota bacterium (assembly GCA_018064165.1). GTDB lineage: Bacteria > Patescibacteriota > Saccharimonadia > Saccharimonadales > Saccharimonadaceae > JAGOZV01. The sequence continues at coordinate 889 of JAGOZV010000002.1, read as the reverse complement.
GCCCCAATTGACGTAAATGGCAATCTTGGAGCTTGGACTAACACAAGTGTCGCCCTTCCGGCAGACAGAGCATGGGGCAAACTACTAACCGCAGGTGGTTCCTTGTATTATATTGGCGGACAAAGCGATAATTCCACAGATTATAGAAGCGAGATATATTACGCTACGCCTGTTGCCAATGGTAATATTTCTTCTTGGAACACTGCAAGTAGTGGTTTGCCACAAGCAAGAACAAAATTCGGAGCAACAAGTTGGAATAATAGGCTGTACATCATTGGTGGCGAAGGAACTGGAAGCGGATGTTCAAACAACATTTGCGACAATGTGTTTGTTAGCCCTCAACTGAATAATGGTGGTAATATATCTGGTAGCTGGTCAAACAGTACTAATATGAATGTTGGCAGAAGTGGTGCAGCCGTTACGGCATATGCTAATAATCTTTATATTTTTGGTGGATACGATGGGGCTGGTAATTACCATTCAGACAGTCAGTATGCTCAAATTAACGCTTCAAACGGGCTAATTAACAATTGGACATTTTCCACAAGCCTGCCGAAAGCCAATGCTTTTGGCAATGCTTTTGCTGCTAATGGATATATGTATGTAGTTGGCGGAAAAAGTAGCGAATCTGTTTGCGAACCAATTACCCTTGTTGCTCCTATTAGCGCCAACACGACAATTAATACAGGAAACAACCCCACTGGAATTGGAGCATGGTATGCAGCGAACGAACATTTTGACGGAAATAGATATGGAGCCAGTGCCGCCTACTATGATGGAAAAGTCTATGTTTTAGGAGGTGCTTGTGCAAGTTCATCTGGCTCCGCTCAAGTTTCGTCTGTAACAACGACAGACTCAGGGGCTGGTTTTAACTCAGACAACGTGAATC
>JAGOZV010000061.1 GCA_018064165.1 Candidatus Saccharimonadota bacterium | reverse complement strand
ACCTGGCGAAACTGCTAATATTTTGCTTACAAAGAATAAATCTAGCTACTGCGAAGGAATTGTACACGACCCAATCAACGAAAATCTTTTGTTAACTAACGAAAATCAACGAATAGAGCCAAAAGATCCTGAAAGTTATTTATCTACTAGCCCTTGGCAAATTATGAATTTTTCTGCCGAACAGTTTTACAAATCTGCTTTAGTGGAAGAAGCTTTTGAAATGCAAAATATTGTTCTGCCTTTTCCTATTGAAACCTGGAGCAATAATGAAGAATTTTATTATCGCAATAAAATAGAATATAGTTTTTGGTATAGTAACGATACAGAAAAATTAGACCTAGCTTTCTTTAAACGTGGTTCGCACAATAAAATTGCCATTAGTGAAACGAGTTTAGCAATGCCAGAAATCACAGGGTTGTCTAAAAAAATTCTTAAAGTTTTAAATGAAAATAAAATTGGTGGACGAGATCTAAAAACGCTTTTAATTCGTGCTAACCAACAAGGGGAAACAGCGTGGCAGTTATATGTTAAAGAAAAAAACATCCTAACAAATACATTAAAAAATGATTTGAATGAATTCAACAATGGAGAAATTATTTTTTCAAACCCAAAAAGCCCAGCAAGCGTGGTAACCGAAAAACTTTTCAAAACCAATGACTTCAAAGAATTATCCGATAAAATTTTTGAGAAGACTTTTAGCTATAAAACTGAAGGTTTTTTCCAAATTAACTTACCTGCGTATGAAAAAGTTCTAGAAGACATTAAACCTTTTATAGAACCAAATCTGCCGGTGTTAGATTTGTATAGTGGCGTTGGCACTATAGGGTTATCGGTTGCCAGCATGAACTCTTTAACCCTGGTTGAAATTAATCCAGTGGCCGTAGACGAAATGAAATCTAATATTAAAAAGTTGAAGTTAGAGAGAACTGCTAAAGCGATTTTGACACCAAGCGAAAATGCAACAGAATTTATTGAACAAGATCAAATTGTTATCTTAGATCCACCTCGTGCTGGCGTACATAAACTAGTCATAGATAAATTACTAGAAGAGCAGCCTAAAACCATCATCTATCTTAGCTGTAACCCAGTTACTCAAGCGCGAGATATTGCTCCACTTTTAACGAACTATTCAATAGAATATCATAAGGGCTATAATTTTTTCCCACGCACGCCTCATATCGAGCACCTAGTAATTCTTAGGCATCTTTAAAAAAGTATAGTACAATTACATATATGAATAAGCGTAAGAATAATATTCTAAATGCAAAAGATAAAAAAGGTTATTCTTTAATTGAAATAGTCGTAGTAATTGCCATTATTGGCATTTTGCTCTCTCTTTCAACTGTGGGTTATACTCGCGTTAGGAATAATAGTGTAAATAAAACACGCGAAAGCGAAGCAAAAACCCTCGCTACTGCGCTTGAAAATTTCGCAAGATACAATGATACTTTGTTAACCTGTTCACTAATTACGGCTGCCCCCAGTTCGGTAGCAAATACTTTAGAAATTAAAGAAGATATTATTACAGACAAAACCAACTCTAGTATAACTAGAATAAGTTGCACAAAAAGGACCCGTCCTTCAACCTCTGATAGTTTTTTTGTTAGCGGCCTTGGTTGCCCAACAATTACCGTTCAGTACAAAAAAGAAGGCACAACAGAAAAGGGCACTGTAACAGCTAAAGGCCCCAAAGATGGTTCCGAGGCTTGCATTACACCAGACCCAGACGGTGTTTAGTTAAACGCGATACCTTGATTCAACTGGACTAATTTTTTTATAAGAAAGCCGAGTTAGTGGGCGCCATTTTGTTGAAGAATCAGAATCGTAACGCTTAATTACGCCTTCTTTAACTTCACGAATTAAAACCAGCGCCGGAAGGTAGGGTGCGAGCGTACGATAATATCTTAAATCGTCGGGATTTGATGGTTTTCGTCCCGGAAAAGTTTTCTGGTAATGTTTAGTGGCAATATCATCAAAATAATCTGCGTCACCGTTAGGTGGCAAATAGGCTTCGGCAACCATGCCCATATTAGAAACCACTTTTCTTACGTCGCCCAAGGTTGCGCTAGAGCGGCCTTCAATATAAGCATACAATTGCTTCTTCTTCGTTAAGAAAATAGTCGTTCTAAGAGTGGGGCTTGCGGGTGCCTCGAAAGTTATCATTTTATTGATATCTATAATAATGCTAAAGTTTTGCTGTATTTTTCGCTCTACGGCCAATTCATCGTACATATTACAATTGTACCATTAATGATAGAATAGAATAATGGAAGTTAACTTAAAAGAGCCTACAAAAAAGTACCAGCAACGGTTTAATAGCTTAAACGACAAACAAAAATTGGCAGTAAAAACAACCGAGGGGCCAGTTGCAGTTATTGCTGGGCCAGGCACAGGAAAAACGGAGTTATTGGGCATGCGAATTGCAAATATTTTGCGCACCACCGACACCGCCCCCGAGAACATACTTTGTTTAACCTACACCGATAGCGGCGTTTTGGCCATGCGTCAACGCCTGCTAGAAATTATTGGCTCAACTGCTCACAAAATTAACATATTCACCTTTCACAGTTTTGGCAGCAACATAATGAACCAAAATATGTCTATATTTTTTGACGACGTTCCGTTCCGGGCCGCAAACAGTTTAATGACGCACCAAATTATTAAGGATATCTTTACAAAACTACCACATGGTCATATTTTAGCTTCTAAAAATAATGGCGAATTTATAAAAATAAATCGCGTCAAAGGTGCTATCTCAAATATTAAAAAGGGTGGTTTAACTAGCGAAGAACTGCAGGCTATTATTTCTAACAACGATATAGATATAGACAAAGCCGAAAATATTTTAAGTACAGTTGTTGGCGAAACTGTTTCTAAAAAAAGCATCGACACTTATTCTAGGGCAGCACTTTTGCTAAAAGACATAGAAAGAACAAACCTGCCTAACGACACGCCTAATTTAATTGATGTAATTCAAAATAGCTTACTTCGGGCAATTAACGAAGCTAGCGAGCTAGAAAAATCTACACCACTTTCTGTATGGAAAAGAACTTGGTTTGAAAAAGACAACACAGGTAGGCAAGTGCTAAAAACTCGCAAGAAGCAAATTGAATTAAAAGCCATAAAACAGGTGTACGAACAATATGTAGATGCCATGAATCATGCGGGTCTTTACGATTACGACGATATGATTTTAATGACTT
>JAGOZV010000060.1 GCA_018064165.1 Candidatus Saccharimonadota bacterium | reverse complement strand
TTTTCATTATTTTGTCTCCTCTTGTATTTCGCCATCTTTGATGTAGATTTGTCTGTCGCATAGATTTGCTAAATCTGGATCGTGAGTAACGATAACTAAAGTTATTCCACGTTTTTTGTTTAAGCCAAATAATAAGTTCTTAACCTTTTCACCAGTTTTGCTATCTAAGTTGCCAGTTGGCTCATCTGCAAAAATAACTGATGGACTATTGACAATTGCTCGAGCAATACACACCCTTTGTTTTTGTCCGCCAGAAAGGTCGTTTGCCTTAGAATTAATTTTATCTATAAGACCCACGCTTTTTAGTGCTGTAATAGCTTTTTCTTTACGTTTCCTATAGGGAACGCCAGCTATAACCAAAGGCACCATTACATTACTAAGAACGCTGTCGTTGGCATTCATAAAAAAAGACTGAAAAACGAAACCAAAACTTTTATTACGAATTTTGTTTAAATTACTAGTTGATAATTTATTTATGGGGGTGTCTTTAATGAATATCTCGCCAGCTGTTGGCTTGTCTAATAAAGCTAGAATGTGCATTAAAGTAGATTTTCCAGAACCGCTTTTGCCAATTATAGCCACAGATTCACCCTTAGTGATAGTTAAATTAATACTTTTCAAAGCATCAAATTTATTACTCTTCTTGCCGTAAGAACGTCCAACGTTTTTTAATTGAATTATGGTATTATTTTTTTCTTCCATATGTTTATTATACTCCTGTCTTAATATTAGATTTCAATTTGATGACGTTTTTGTATATACTTTTGAATTTCAGAAACTGCAATTGGCACCACAAATGCGATTAGCGCAATTAAAGCAAAGTCGCTATAGTGAAGAGGCGTTATATGCAGTAATTGTCCGAGTGGGGTTTCAAGGACAGCGAATTGTATTAAAATAGACGCAGCTAGCATACCCCAGAACACTTTATTTTTTACTTTTAATCTAGAAAAAGCAGATTCGGTGTGGCTTCTCATGGCGAAGGCGTTTGCCCATTGCGTAACTACCAAAGCCAAAAAGGCTGCGCTTTGGGCATAACCTTGGTCTGCTTTGTTTAAGAAAAATCCGTAGACAAAGAGTGTAGTAAAAGCGATAGTCAAAGATGTCATAAGCATTCTTATTATCATAAAACGACTTAATATAGGGGCATTTGGCGAAGAGGGCTTGCGTGTCATGATATTTTTTTCTCCTGGCTCTAATCCTAGGGGAATTACCATAGTAGTGTCTGTTACTATGTTTACCCATAAAATTTGAATTGGCAAAAGTGGCGCAGGCCAACCAGCAATTAACGCTGTTACCATTGTAATTACTTCACCAGCATTTGTAGAAAGAAGATAAACGATAATACGTTTAATATTATCTATAATAATTCTTCCCTGCTTTATTGCCGTTGCTACAGTTTCGAAGTTATTGTCTAATATAATTATGTCGCTAGCATCTTTAGCAATTTGCGAACCATCCCCCATGGCGATGCCAACATGTGCGTTAGACAAAGCCGGCGCATCATTTACGCCATCTCCCGTCATGGCAACAATATCCCCTCTTTTTAGTAAAGAAAGTATACGAAATTTGTCTTCAGGCATAATACGCGAAAATACCTTGAATTTTTTAATATTTTCATGAGAAGTTAATTGATCTATTTTGCTTGAATCTAAGACCTGATCTGGGTTGCTTGCAATGCCTAGATTCTTACCTATTGTGTACGCTGTATTGGCGTGATCGCCCGTAATCATATGAACAGAGATGCCAGCATCTTTAACCATTTTTACGGAAGGCTTTGACTCTGGTCTTAATTCGTCGGCAATCGCAAGAAAACCAACTAACTGGATATTTTTTTGCTTAGCAATAGCCTCGAGTTTAGCAAAAGACTTTTTTGTTTTTAACATGCCAAGCGCAATAACCCTAAAACCTTGGTTGGTAAAATGATTTAAAGTGTGATTTGCCTGTTCTCTTTCTTCTTCAGTTAAATCTGAAATTAAAATCATTTTTTCGGGGGATCCTTTTAACGCGCAATAATAAAACGTATTGTCTTTATAAACATTGCCACTTAGTGTAAGTTCTTGTACAAAGGGCATGGCTTGAACCAGCTCTAGTGGCGGTTTTGCCTTATTCTCTGCATATTTTTCTATAACTGCATCTAAAGGATCGGGGTTTCCCCCAGTCGTGATGGTTTGGCTTAGCGACACGGCTTCTTCTATATTAAATGTAGGATGTGTTAACGGTGCCTGCCATAACTCTTGAATGACCAGTTGATTTTTTGATAATGTTCCGGTTTTGTCGGTTGCAATAACATTTACAGATCCAATAACTTCTAAAGAGCGCATGTTTGTAACCAAAGCATTGTGGCGAGCCATTGTGCGCATGCCTAGCGCAAGTATTATAGATACGGTTATCGGCAGTCCTTCTGGAACGGCTGATACAGATAGTGCCAAAACAAAACGTAGTGCTTCTAAAATATTTTCTCCACGAAGTAAGAGCAGCGCGAATGTAATTATGGCCACTGCAAACACTATTAGTATGATTTGGCTAACCAGTTTGGTTATCTTTTTTTGAATTGGATTTTTCTCTGACTCAACATTTACTAGTTTGGCAATTTTACTGAACTCGGTGTTCCCACCAGTATTGCAGACTACGCCTGTGCATGTGCCAGAAGTGACGAACGTCCCTTGGAATAACATGTTTGTTTGGTCGTATACATCTTTAATACCGCGAATAGCCTTCTCGTTTTTGGCAATCGGTAGAGATTCCCCGGTTAGGGCAGATTCGTTAACAAAAAGAGAGGCCGAGTCTATTATGCGAATGTCGGCCGGAATACGATTACCTTCTGCAAGCATAACAATATCTCCTGGAACAAGATCGGTCTCTTTTATTTTTATAAATTCGAGATTTCGTTTAACAGTTACTTCTTGAGTAGCTTGGTCTCGTAAAGAATTTAAAATTTTTGCCGTAGAAAATTTTTGCGCATAATCGATACCAATGTTTATGGCAATAATAACTGAGATAACGACAGCGTCTATATATTCGTGCATTATGACACTAAGGGCTACCGCGACTAGTAAAATGACAACAAAAATATCAGTGAAAGGTTCAGCCAACTTGCGCCATAAAGGTGTTGTTTCAAAAACTATTTCATTTTTACCATATTTTGCCTCGGCGTTTTTTATGGCTGTCGTGCCTAAGCCGTTTTGCGTTGTATTAAGTTCGCGAAGTACACGATCTGTCGTTTTATTGTAATAAAGCATTAGTATTATTATATCACGT
>JAGOZV010000014.1 GCA_018064165.1 Candidatus Saccharimonadota bacterium | reverse complement strand
GCGAAGTAAGACGATTAGAAAAACTACGCAATTTTATGCAAAGTAAATTGCAAGAAGAATTTAGCGAAGCAATTTTTTCTGGAGATGATAAAAAAAGGCTAGCAAGTTATTTGCATGTTTCCTTCCCTGGGTTAGACGGCGAACGATTAGTTTTTCGTTTAGAGAGTAAGGGTGTTTTGGTGGCAACGGGAAGTGCTTGCGCCGCTAATTATAATCGTCGATCACACGTATTAGAAGCCATTGGTTTAACGGCAAAAGAAGCAGACGGCAGCCTTCGTATCACCTTGGGTGCTTTGTCAACCGAAGAGAATATTACAAAGGCTACAAAAATTATTATTCAAGAAGTGAAGCAAGAATATACAAGGATTAGCAGAAAATGAAACACATATTCGCTTTAATTTTTTTGATAATGCTCATTACTATAGGGCTACACTTGTATTTGCAACCAAACGATCTAGCCTCGTGTAAAGACAGCCCTGTCTCGTTCGTTGATGCAGAAACCGAAAGTAGGTGCTTGCCGGCAGATGCCGTAGTGGCAATTAGCGGGGGTGATACAAACGCTCGTGCAGACAAGGCTATTTCATTATTTAAAAATGGATGGGCGTCAAAAATTGTGTTCTCAGGTGCAGCCGCTGATACGTCGGGTCCAAGCAATGCTAAAGTTATGCGCGATAGAGCAATTAACGCTGGTATTCCGTCGGGGGATATTTTAATAGACGAGTATTCTAGAAATACCACCGAGAATGCTAAAAATTCTAGTGAAATATTTAAAGATAATAATATTGAAAAAGTAATTTTAGTTACGTCGGGCTATCATCAGCGAAGAGCAAGCCTTGAATTCAATCAAAAATCACCGAATGTCATGGTTTTGAACGCTCCTGTTCTATCCGATAAAAACTGGGGATTTTTTTGGTGGCTTAATCCGTATAATTGGTGGCTAGCAAGCAGCGAGGCTATAAAAATATTAGCATTTTACATAACAGGCGGTAATTCGTAAATGAAAAAAGTGTATGTTGGCATGAGTGGTGGCGTAGATTCAAGTTTAACGGCTGCGCTTCTAAAAGAACAGGGGTACGAGGTAACTGGTGTTTACATGAAAAATTGGACGCAAAATATGCCAGGATTAGAATGTCCGTGGGCGGAAGATTTGGCCGATGCAAAAAGGGTTGCCGTAAGTTTAGACATTGACTTTAAGGTTTTTGATTTTGAGGATGAATATCGCCATAAAGTAGTTCAATATATGATTGATGAATATACATTGGGGCGCACGCCTAATCCAGATATAATGTGCAACCAAGAGGTAAAATTTAAGTTATTTTTAGAGGCCGCCAAAGAAGATGGCGCAGATTTAATTGCCACTGGTCATTACGCAAAAGTAGAACATAAAAATAATACGGGTTATTTAAAAAGAGCAATCGACAAAAGTAAAGATCAAACATATTTTTTGTATCGTATTACTGGCGAAGCCCTGAAAGATACGCTTTTTCCAATTGGTGAATTCGAGAAAAATGAAGTGCGTAAAATGGCTGAAGAAAGGGGCTTATTTACTGCAGCCAAAAAAGACTCCCAGGGAATTTGCTTCGTTGGACAAATAGGAATAAGAGATTTTTTAAGTCAATTCGTAAAAACAACGAGTGGGAATATTATTGATAAAAAAAGTGGTAAAATTTTAGGTCAACATGACGGAGCAATTTTTTATACGCTTGGGCAAAGGCACGGGTTAGATGTTGGCGGCGGTATGCCATATTTTGTAGTGGGTAAAAATATGGATTTAAACGAGGTGTACGTAACAACTAACTTAAACGATGAGAATTTATGGTTAGAAGAAATAGATTTGATAAATGCTAGTTGGATAAATAACCCTCCGGTAAATGGTCAAAAATACTTGGTTCGCATAAGGCATCAAGCGCCCTTAGTTGAGGCTACGTATTTTGTAGATGAAAAAAGAGAGTTTATGAAACTTAGCGAAAAACAACGAGCCGTTACTGGTGGCCAATCGCTAGTTGTATATGAAAACGAATATTGTTTGGGCGGCGGAATAGTTCTGTAGCAATTAACGTGGACGTGTACTTAAAATTTTACGTGTTTTATTAGAAATTTGTTTATCTAGTTTTAGTGGTTCAAGTTTAATTTTGTTATTTTTTTTGCTGTTTTGATTGTAACGATTATTTAACGCTGTTTCAATTAAAAAATCGGCAAGGCGTGGATTTTTAGGCAAGACTGAACCATGCAAATATGTTCCAATAACATTTCTATAAAAAGCGCCTTCGGTTTCATCTTTACCATTATTACCAACACCAATAGGCACAGTAGAAAGTGCCGGCGTGTTTTTTAAAATAGTGCGACCACTATGATTCTCGTAGCCGTATAGCTCTCCAAATAAATCAGACTTTGCCACGACGTTACCGATAATGCGTTTTCCTCCAGCTTTTGTTGTCATATTTTCAAAAATATTCACACCTTCCAGTGTTTCATCGTTTGACAAAATTAATTCTTTTCCAAAAAGTTGATAGAGCCCGCAAACCATAAGCATGGGCACTCCTTTGTCTGCAAGTTTTCGTAATGACGGAGCAATTTTTAATAAATCGGAATGAATTTTACTTTGATTACTGTCTTGGCCACCGCCACCTAAAATTAAATCTACTTGTAGCGGCATTGGGTCGCCAATGTTATGTTCTATTACAAGCGCTTTAAAGCCCCTCCACTCTAGCCTCTTTACGAGAGTTAATAAATTACCGTAATCACCGTATGTATTCATTTCTTTTGGGTAAAGCCATAAAATATTTATTTCTTTCATTAACGCACTCCTACATTTTTAACGTCTGTAATTTTTTCTAACAAATGACGAATCTCGAGCATGGCAGTGTATGAACAAAAAATTCTTTTTGGCGTATCATTGGAATTTTCAAGAAATTTTTCAAGAGCAGTTTTTAGGTCAGTTTCCGTATGTTTGAATGGAATATCGTCGTATGATAAACGAAGCGCCATGTCATAAGCGCGTATACCACTAAGCATTTCAATGTTACCTTCTTTAAGTAGATTGAAGTTTACGTCCCATAGCCAACTTAAATCGCGGCCATCTGCATGGGCATCATTTAAAGCGATCATCGTGTTATACCCCTTTGGTGAAAATGAGTTAAGACCTAGCTGAAAGCCCGCTGGGTTTTTAACTAGCACTAACTCTAGAGGGGTGTCGTTTACCATAATTGTTTCGCCACGCCCAAAGGCGGGTTCAATTTCTCCAAGATTATTTACTAGCTCTTCGTTACTTATTTTGTTGTTTAAAATTTCTCGAACTAAAGCTAATGCGGCGGTTGCATTAAAAATATTATAAATACCTTCGAGTTTTAGGCTTGTAGAATATGTATTTTTTGTAGGAGATTTTTTTGAATCATAGTCATAAAAAGTAAAACTAGCTTTATGTTTTTTTGCACTAGAAAGTTCAACCGAAACAGGAAGATTAGACGAAGTGCTATCGCCATAAAGCTCGTCGTCGTTGGGAAATTTGTCTTTTAGTGAAGGCGCAAGCCCAAAAAGATCTAATTTATTTTTATCAATCTTATCAGTGAATTGCACCAACCTGGTGTCTTCGCGATTCGTAATAACTTTTTCGGTAGTTTTTTGAGCAATTTTTTCAAGTAAACTAGCGGTGTAATCAACTTCGCCAAATCTATCTAGCTGATCGCGCATGACATTAAGAAGCAAGCTGTAGCGAGGCTGAACTTGGTTAATAAAATGAATAGCATGAGCTTCGTCTAACTCAAGAACGGCAATATCGGCTTTTATCTTTCCTGATATATTGTTTTCCGCAAGCATTGAAGCAATGACACCCCTGGTAAAATTACTGCCTGTTTTGTTTGTGAAAACTTTTAGGCCAGCAGACTCTAGTAGTTCTACAACAATTTTTGTAGTGGTGGTTTTGCCATTTGTGCCGCTAATTACAACAACGCCAAAAGGTAAATTTGCTAAAGATTTTTTGAGATAATTTGGGTCGAGTTTTTCAACCACTAAACCGGGTAGGGCCGAGCCACCACCGCGCAATCGTGAAACATGACGAACTGATTTACCGATAGTTGTAGGAATTAATAATTTCATATAAACCATTGTACACTAGAGCGTGGTACAATAAGTATATGTTTATAGTAGGTTTATTTCAGTGGTGGTACGGGGTAGGTTGGGCGAATAGGCTGCAATTAGCAAAAACAAGTTTATTCAAAACGTCCGACTTCTTTTCCATTGGTATTTTATTAAAAACTTTATTTGCACCATTTAGGCAAATATCTGCGGCAAGTGGCGTAAACGATACAATTGGTGAAAAATTTCGTGCTGCTTTTGATAAATTATTCTCGCGTATTATTGGTGCAATTGTGCGAACTGGTATGGTCATTATTGGCCTAGTGTTTTTATTGGTAAATAGCATATTCTTATTGTTTAGTATAATTTTGTGGCCATTTATTCCAATTTTGCCAATTATTGGTATTATTTTAGCTGCAAGTGGGTGGGTGCCAATATGGATTTAAAATATAATAGTTCACGAAGCAAAAAAGCTCGTCTTGGCAACGTCCTGATTAACCATTGGTATCCATTTTTAATGTGGCTTTTTGTTCTTCTGTTGATCGCTGGTCTTGGATTGTTAATCATGGAGCAATCAATTGGTTGGCTGGCTATTGGTTTTTCGTCTATACCTTACATGTTTTGGGCTTGGACGAAGTTCGAACTTAAAGATCTGCCACCAAATAAAAACGTAAATAGTATAGACGATATTTTAGAGAGAGATTTTTTGGGTCATTTGCCGCAAAATCCAACTATTAAAGATGCGCTAGAGGCTATGTCTGAATCTGTGAGCGCTTATTTCATTGCCGCTCGTTTTGGATTGAGTTCTAACGGTGTTCAACAGCTATTAAGTGGTATAGAGTTTGATCCAAAAACAGTGTGGCAAGAAGCTAGGGAAATACAGCAGGCTTTAGGTGCGTCAAAAGTTACTTCTGCGATGGTATTAATTTCTATAATTCGTCATCTTCCAAATTACGAAACACTTTTAAGTCAACTACAATTGTCTGTAGACGATTTGCTAGACGGGGTCCGCTGGTACATGTCTTTAGACAGTTTAATTGAGTCTGAAAGGCAACCGAAAAAAACAGGGGGAATTGGGCGCGATTGGTCATTCGGTTGGACGCCTCTTTTAAACCGTTTTGGCCGTAATTTAAGCGATAAGGCATCGAGTTCTGTTTTACTCTCATCTCAATCTAACGTGCATGCCGAAACCCACAAAAAATTATTTGATATTTTTGCAAGCGGCGGAAAAGACACTATAGCTTTAGTTGGAGCGGCTGGCGTGGGTAAAACCTACATCGTAGAATCATTTGCGGCAGCAATTTTAAATCCTTCTGCGAATGTTCCTGAAAAAATAAAATATAATCAGGTCGTTTTACTAGATTCTGCTGCTTTAATTGGTGCTGCAAAAGGGCCAGGAGATATTGAACAACTAGTTACGCAAATTTTGAACGAAGCGTATTTATCTAAGAATATAATTTTATGTTTAGACAATGCACAATTATTTTTGGAAGATGGGGTTGGTTCGGTAGACTTGTCTAATTTCTTAATGCCAATTTTAGAAGGTGGCGCAATGAAAATGATTTTAACATTTAACGAACAACGTTTTTTGGAAATTAGTCAACGCAACCCAGATCTTGCTAGTTCTATGAATAGAATTACAATTAATCCAACTAGTCAAGAGGAGACAATTCATGTGCTACAAAGAGAAACTATCCGGTTAGAGCACGGTAGTAAAAGTATTGTTATGCACCAGGCATTAGCAGAGGCATATAGGCTTGGAGAAAGATATGTTCACGACATAGAAATGCCAGGAAAAGCGGTTAAGCTTCTTGAATCGGCAATGCTTTATCCAGAGGCTAATGGAATTGTGTCGGCTGCTTCGGTGCAACAGGCGATTGAACAAAAATATGATGTCAAAGTCACCTCTTCTATAGATGCCAATGAAACTGAAACCTTGTTAAATATGGAAAACTTAATTCACGAGAGAATGATAAACCAAAAACGAGCAGTTACTGTTATTAGCGATGCACTACGCCGAGCAAGAACTGGTATAAGAAATCAAAATCGGCCAATTGGTACATTTTTATTTTTGGGTCCAACGGGTGTTGGCAAAACAGAGCTTGCTAAGGCTGTAGCAGAAGTTTATTTTAGAGGCGAAAGTAAAATTGTACGTGTTGACATGAACGAATATGTTAGCAATACCGATGTAGAACGTTTAATTGCCGACGGTGCAACTAATCCAAACAGTTTAACAGCGCAAATTCGTAAGCAGCCTTTTAGCGTTGTGTTATTGGATGAAATTGAGAAAGCGCACCCTAGCGTAATTGATACACTTCTGCAAATGTTAGATGAAGGCGTTTTGCGTGACAGTTCAAACAGAGAGGTAAGTTTTAGAGATGCAATTATTATTGCAACATCAAACGCTGGGGCAGATAGGATTCGTGAATACATAGAGCGTGGTTATGATATTACACAGTTTGAAGATAAAATCGTAGATGAATTAATTTCGAGTCAGCATTTTAGGCCAGAATTTTTGAATCGTTTTGACGAGATAGTTGTTTTCCGTCCACTAGATAAAACAGAATTACTGCAAGTTTTAGATTTAATTTTGGGTGGAGTAAACAAAACTCTTGAAAATCAAAAAATCACCGTAAATGTAGACGATGATGCAAAAGTGTATTTAGTTGATAAAGGTTACGACCCTAGGCTGGGTGCTCGCCCAATGCGTCGTATTGTTCAGAAAGCTGTAGAAAGTACGATTGCTAAGAAAATGCTGTCTGGCGAGGCTACTGCTGGTTCAGAGATTACGGTAACTCTTGAGCAAGTACAGAATGCGTTAGAATCGGCCTCTAACTAAATTATTTCTTTATAGATTTAGCTGTGGTACCCCGAGCAGGATTCGAACCTGCGACCTTGAGCTTAGAAGTCTCCTGCTCTATCCAGCTGAGCTATCGGGGCATACCATGTATTATTATACCAGATATGTATTTAAGAATGTTTGCTTTTTATTTTTAAGTTGGTTTTTAAAACATAAAAGATAAGGTATATTAAGTAATATTAAGATCCATTTAATGTAAGGAGATGAGTAAATGAGTGAAACAGAAATAATAACCGTAAGCCCAGAGGTTATTAATACGACAACTACGGCTCAGGGTATTACGCAAGCACAAAATGCTATTGGAAATGGCATGGGACTTGCAATCGTTTTGGGTGTTCTTGCGATCAGTCTTTTGTATTTAATAATTAACTATGTAATGTTAGGCAAAGTTTTCAAAAAAGCAGGATTGGCCTGGTGGAAAGCATGGGTCCCATTTCTGAATAACTGGAAATTATTTGAAATTGGCGGACAAAAAGGTTTTTGGTCAATTTTTCTCTATATTCCTGTTCTAAACATTATTGGATTAGTGATGATGATAGTAGCTACCTACAATATTAACTTAAAGTTTGGCCACGGGGTGAGCATGACTATTCTTGCTGCGCTCAGCAGCCCAATCTGGTTAAGTATGCTAGTGTTAGGTAAAGATCAGTGGAATGATAGCCTAGGAGCACCAAGCCTTGCGAATGCAGAGACTGCAAAGGCTCAGCCAACAGAAGCAAATGTGCCATCGGCTGAAATAGTTGTTCCGCAGCAACCAACAGAAGCAAATGTGCCATCGGCTGAAATAGTTGTTCCGCAGCAACCAACAGAGATTAATGTGCCGCCGGCTGACGTAGCAGCACCTCAGGCACCTGTTGCACCACAGCCCGAGGACACCAACGATCAGCAACAACAGCCACCAACTTCTTTCGTTAACCAATAATTTTATTAAATTGCTGAAATCAAAATACCTGCCAAAAAGCAGGTATTTTTTATAGAAACGAATTTTGGTGCGGGCGGAGGGAATCGAACTCTCATTATTTGCTTGGAAGGCAGATGTATTAGCCATTATACGACGCCCGCATACTAGTCACAACTAAGATTGTGTAAAAATAATTATAACACAGCTAGCTATTTGCTCGCAACTTTGATATAATATTTTTTGAATTGCTGTTGCGGTCTCATCGTCTAACGGTTAGGACACCAGGTTTTCATCCTGGCAATCCGGGTTCGATTCCCGGTGAGATCACCATAGAAAGTAGCTCTAGGCTTAATGCTTAGGGCTTTTTTCTTAAAGAATGGCACGAACTGTGCTATAATAGTTCTTCGTATGGAAAATAATTTTAAAAGAACAAAAATTTTAGCGACCATTGGGCCGCGAACGAATAATGAAGAGTCTATTCAGACTTTAATTAAAGAAGGTGCCAACGGTTTCAGGCTAAACTTTAGCCATGGTGAATATAGTGAGCGTGATCAGCAAATTGCCTGGATTCGCGAAAAAAGTGAAAAAATGGGCAGACATGTGGCAATACTACAGGATTTGCAGGGTCCGAAAATTAGGCTTGGTAAACTGCAGGCGCCAATTGAAGCAGCTGCCGGCGATGAATTCATTCTAGATTATGCAGCTGAAGGGCAAAGCGATAATGTTTTGCCAGTTCAATATAATTTAGCGCAAAAGGTGAAGGTTTCAGAGCCAGTTTATATTTTTGATGGAAAAATTAAAACAATTGTAACAGATATTGTTTCAGACACGGCAATTAAAGTTCGCGTGGAAAATTCGGGTACGCTTATGAGCAATAAAGGTATTAATTTGCCTAATACGGATTTTGCAGGAGATATTATCACTGAAAAAGATATGCGTGATATTCAGTACGGATTAAATAAAGACATAGATTTCGTAGCTTTAAGTTTTATTCAAAGTCCGGACGATGTGCGTCAGTTGCGTAAGATTTTGAAAGATGGTGGTTCACATGCCAGAATAATTTCTAAGATTGAGACAAAAGCAGCGATAGAACCAGAAGTAATGGAAGAGATTGTTAAAGAATCTGATGGAGTAATGGTAGCCAGGGGCGATTTAGCTATTGAAGCCGGAGATTTTGTTGTGCCTGTTGTGCAGCGTAAGCTAATTGAGCTATGCCGAAGGCACTGTAAGTTGGTCATTGTTGCAACGCAAATGCTTTCAAGTATGACAGACAATCCATCTCCTACTCGTGCCGAAGTTAGCGATGTCGCAAATGCAGTAATTCAGGGCGCAGACGTAGTTATGTTGTCAGACGAAACTGCCAATGGCGATTATCCAATCGAAACCGTTCAAGAGATGCGTAGAATAATTATGTATACGCAAACAAATATTTCTGTGGAAAATCCAATTGAAAAAATTGCAAAGCCAAATCATGAAAATAGACATGCTATTAGTAGGGCTGCAGTTAATATTGCAAAACAGCTAAATGCTTCTGCCATAATTGCTGAAACAAAGAACGGCTCTACTGCGCGAAGCATTGCTGGGTTTAGGCCCGACGTGAAGCTTATTTCCGTAACAAGTCAAAAACACGTCGCTCAACAGCTGTCTCTTCGTTACGATAACCGCAGTTTTGTTCGGCCCGATTCCGACGATGCTGGTTATAAAATTGCTGAAGAATTAAAAGATGACGGCTATTTTGGGACTCCTCCAGCGACTGTAGTTATTGTAAGTGGCAGTCAACCTGGTGTAGCGGGAATGACTAACCGAATTACAATTCGCACAATTCAATAAATATGCCTAAAAACTGGACGAAAGTTCAAAAATAAGGTAAACTAAAATCAACAAGCATAAGCAAAAAAGCAGTGGGAATAATGGCAGATAAAAGTAAATTGATTGTTGCAAACTGGAAGATGAATTTCAACGTTCAGGAATCTAGTTTGTATCTAGAAAAAATATCAAAAATTGTTCGTAAAAGACGAGACGTAACTGTGGTATTGGCGCCTACAACGTTGGCTCTTCAAACTTTAAGCTTACAGGTTAATTTGCGTCAGTTTAAGTTGGCAGTACAAAATTTTTACTGGCGTGACCACGGCGCATTTACAGGAGAAGTTTCTGCAACACAATTAAAGGGAATGGTTCAGTATGGTCTTGTTGGCCATTCGGAACGGCGCTATTTATTCCACGAAAATGATAAAGACATTCGCAATAAAGTTCAGGCGGCTCTTCGTAATCAAATTAAGCCAATTTTGTGCATCGGTGAAACTATGTGGGAACGTTCTAGTGGCGAAACTGCAGATGTAATTCGTGATCAGCTAGTGGGCGGTTTGGCGAATGTAACAAGTATTGAGCTAGAGAATGTAATTATTGCATACGAGCCAATTTGGGCTATAGGAACCGGAGATAATGCGTCGCCTACAGACGTTACAGACGCCGTAAGGGTAATTCGCGAAACGATTCGTCACCTTTATGGCGCTAAATGGGCGCATAGGGTTACGGTTATTTATGGTGGTAGTGTAACATCCGCTACCGCTGGAAGTTATTTGCTTACCCCAGGGGTAGATGGTTTATTAATAGGGGGAGCAAGTTTAGATGCTCATCAATTTGAAAAAATAGTAGAAACTGCCGATGAGGCGGCAAAATAGGGGGGATAATGACTGATATTGATTTTGAAGAACTAGATAGAGCGGTGCAATCAGCGATCGACGATTTTAGTGAAGAATCATCACCAAGTACGGTAGAGCCTAGCCCTGCTGTTTCTGAGGAGCCTGTGGCTTCTTCCTTAGAACCAGCACCAAAAAAGCAGTTTTTCTCGAATCCACGGCCTGCGGCAAACCGTCCTGTCTCAAAACAAAACACGCGATCGTTAGACTCATTCTCTTCGGCAAACTCCAGCGTCGAGCTTACACCAACTGTTAAGCGAGAAAAAGTAGTGCCAGAGGCTAAGAGGGGCCCGATTATAGATGTAGTGAATCCATTAAAACGCAACCCAGTAAAAGAATTAAGAAATCATACCGCAGAACCAACAGTCGCTCCAATTATAGAACCTGCCGAGGAGCCAACTCCAGAGATCTTTGACCCAATTGCTGTAGAACTAGAGGAAAAAATTAAAGAATCACCTTTTATAGATAATCTTAAAGTAGACAAACGACCTTTGGGTGCATTCTCTACGGAAAGCAATGACAAAAAAGTAGAACTGCCTGAAGAGCCAAAAGCACCTGTTGAGACACCAACATATATTGGAGGTGTAGATGAAGCGAGCGAACTTCCGGCAGAATTGCAACAAGATATTCTTGTCGG
>JAGOZV010000013.1 GCA_018064165.1 Candidatus Saccharimonadota bacterium | reverse complement strand
TCTTTACCAGTTTTTTCAATTTCTCCGTAAACTTTATCAGCGTGTTTTTTAATATCTTCACGGGTTTCTTTACCGCTTTTTGGCGCGAATAACAAACCTGACGCTGCTCCAACTAATGCTCCTAGTGCTGCACCTAACGCAAATTTACCTTTTGACATATTATTTTTTCTCCTTCTTAGTTTTACTTTTATTATTATTACTTTTACCAAACTTACTAATAATACTTGTAAGTGTGCTAAAAATCATAAGTGGTGTGCTAATTACTGAAATCATATTAGCAAATTCAGAAATATCACGACCCGACTTTTCGGTTGTGCGGGCGATTTTTTTGACTTCTTTGTTAATTTTTACTAAATACAGAATAATTACAGCAGTTGCCACCAAAAGTAGCACCAACATCGTAATCAAAAATACCATTATTATTAGTGATCCATTCATATCTTTATTATATCACTTATTTTTAAAATACTACACTAAACCTGATACAATTAGTCTATGAGAAAAGATGCACTATTGTCTCAGGCAAGATTGGCGTACGAAATAAATGAAGTCGCCGATATTGAACATGCTATTGATTTTGCAACGGCAGCCCATAAAGGACAAAAACGCAAAAGTGGCGAGGCCTACATTACACACCCTCTTAGTGTGGCCGCTATTCTAATTGATTGGGGCATGGATATAGATACTATTGTAGCCGGAATTTTGCATGATACCGTAGAAGACACCCCTATAACTTTAACTGACATAGAAAATAACTTCGGCCACGACATAGCCTTTTTGGTAGATGGCGTGACAAAAGTTTCAATCGCTCGTTCTGGGATGAAAGATTTAACTGATTATTTACCGCAAACGACAAATAATTTGTCTAAACTATTAATTGCTGTTGGCCAGGATGTGCGCGTTATTATAATTAAGCTAGCTGATCGCTTACATAACCTTACAACCTTGCAACATATGTCAAAAGAGAAGCAAAAAAAGATTGCGCTAGAAAGCTTAGAGGTTTTCGGGCCAATGGCCGACAGACTAGGTATGGGTCGGGTTCGCACACAAATTGAAGAATTAGCATTTAGTTATCTTAACCCTAAAGAATTTAAAAATTTACAAATTCTGTTAAAAAAGCGTCTTGGCAAAAGCACGCGCAAACTTGGCATCATTCGCACAGAAGTTGAGCAAGCACTAAAAAAGCAAGGCATCAAGTTTGAAATTAATGGGCGCGTTAAAAGCATTTATAGTCTTCATAAAAAATTACAGAAAAAAGATAATAATTTTGATGATGTTTACGACTTAATGGCTTTACGTATTATTGTGCCACGACAAGAAGATTGTTATTTGGTTTTAGGTGCACTCCATAGTATGTACCAGCCAATGATTAGTCGCATTAAAGATTATATTGCTGTGCCAAAACCAAATGGCTACCAAAGTTTACACACCACGGTTATTACACCGAATAAACAAATCGTAGAATTTCAAATTCGTACTGAAAAAATGCATGAATACGCCGAACGCGGATTGGCGGCTAGCTTTCATTATCACGATAGTAAATCGTCTAGTTCTTATGCTAAAAATAAACAACTATCTATTTTACCAACCCAACTTCAATGGATAAACCAATTACAAGATATAGCCTCTAGGTTAGTTAACGGCGAAGAAATTTCTAACGATCAATTAAATATTGATTTATTTGGAGACCGTATTTTTGTTTATTCGCCCAAAGGCGATATTTACAATTTACCTGAAGGCGCATTACCACTAGATTTTGCGTATTCGGTTCATAGTGATATTGGTAGACACGCTTACAGTTTTATTGTCAACGGCAAAATTCGCGCATTTGATCAACCTCTTGAAAATGGAGACATCGTAGAAGTTGTTACAAAAAAATTGCCTCAAGTAAAAGCTCCTTGGCTTGAACTGGTTAAAACCACCCACGCTCGCAACAAACTAAAATCCCAACTAAAAAGACTTGGCTTAATTGAAACAATTAGCCAAGCCTCCGCTATCGTTCGCGACAAAGCCCGTCGCAAAAAATAATTTACTTTAAGAAATAGCCTGGTGCTGGAAACTTTTTGTATTCGCTACTGATGTTCTGGAGATATTCCGCATCACTAGCATAATTTTTGAAATCACACTCTGCATCCTTATTTTTAATGCATTGACGCAGATTTTCATTGCGTATCATGTTTACGTGATTCATATTACGCTGCGCGGATATTTCTATATGCGCCATCTTAAGTGAATAGCACATGCCTACGATCACAACAGATAGGATGGCAATCACTACCCACTGAGCTATGTCTGATTTATTTAGCTTTCTACTTTTCATTCATGGCCTCCATTTTTTATATTTTTATGTGCTCTTGCCGTACTTAAGTACGGCAAGAGCACTTCAGGGCTCAGACCCTACAAACCCAAGAGTTTGGATCAGAAGGATTCTTTGCGATAGCGGACGATCCAGGATAGTACCTAGTGCAATGAAGCTGCACATTAGCACCCTTATAAACCTTGTCTTCCCAAGGTGGTTGGGGGTATGTGCACCTCCATCCGTACGCCCCCGAATACAAGTGTACCGCATACCAATAAGCACCGTGTGTGCTATTGCATGCATCTGTCATCTTGACTGAATAGTCAGCCGCCTGAGCTGTGCCAGGTATGATAAATAATCCGCCCAACACCAATGACACTGTCAACACTATAGACCTTACCCTATTCATGCTAGCTCCTCTCGAGTTCCGAAAGCATGACTCCTCTATAATAACATGTTTAACAAAATACAAAAAGAATTACTAATTGTCGCGACAAAGCTCGTCGCAAAAAATAATTTACTGGTTATTCCAACGCTCTATCGCTTGATGAATAATCTCGATTGCTCGGTCACGACCGGCAAACCCCTTAACTTCGGTTGAACCTGGTTTCTTTAAATCTTTGTAGCGATTAAAGTGAAACTCAATTTGATTAATCAGCTGCTTTGGTAGGTCTTCAATTTTTTCAATCGCATTACCAGAATGACGATCATCTGCAGGCACTACGATCACCTTATCATCAACTTCGCCATCATCGACAAATTCCATCACCCCGATTACCCTAGCTTCCAAAAAAACTCCGGTCGGTAGAGGGTCTGACGTAATGATTAAAACGTCTAGCTCATCACCATCTTCGTCTAATGTTTGTGGAATAAATCCATAATTAGTTGGTTTAGCAAAAATCTTTGGCTCTACCCTATCTAGCATAAACGCTTTTTTGTCACGATTCCATTCAACTTTATTCGCGCTACCTTCAGGTATTTCTACTACTACATTTATTAAACCGTTATCAATATCTCCCGGTGTTAAAATTTCATTAAAATCTGCCATAATTGCCTCACAATCTAAAATTACATACTATATATGTATATTCTATCAGTTTTTGGCAATAAGTTGTATAATTAATCAATATGGAAAATCCAGAACTTATTAGTGCGTCAAAGGTAATTCCTGAAATAACAAAAGATATAAATAACGCAAAAAAACGTATTTGTGTAATTTCAACAATTTTAATAGATGACGACACAACTGAGCCGGCCATAAAAGCATTGAAGGCAGCCGCAAGAAGGGGTGTAAAAGTAAAAGTAGCCAATGATATTTTTGCTTATGGCGAATTGGCCAAAGAGCTTCGTCCATTTGAGGCCTGGAAAAAAAGATTCAACAAACTTAGTGGGATGCGTAAATCTTTTCGCAATAACAAAGTTGATTTCACTTGGCTTGGGAAAGCAAAGTTCTTAATTTTTACCGGAAGGACTCACGCTAAATGGGTCGTAATAGACGATATCGTTTATTGTTTTGGCGGCATAAATTTATATAAAATCGGCTTAGAAACTTGTGATTATTTTTTCAAGTTTGAAGACAAAACAGTTGCTAATTTATTATTTGAAACCTATAAAAATATATTAAAATCAGACAAAACTGGCTCTGGCTATAAATCTCATGAAATTAAATATAAAAACAGCAAAATTTTAATTGATGGCGGTTTTATGGGTGATTCAATTATTTACAAGCGTGCCTGCGAATTAGCCGAAAAAGCAACTGCGGCAATTCTTGTTACGCAATATGCCCCTTATGGAAAATTAGCGAAAAGCTTGAAGAAAATTGATTCTAAATTATATTTTAATATCCCCGACAATGCTAGTTTTTTAAATAAAATGACAATTAAATTCGGCATGATGCTCTCTGGGATTAAAACAGATTACAAAAGGCCAAGATATATTCATGCCAAATTTATTATTTTTACTATGCGTAGCGGCAAAAAAATTGCTATATCCGGTTCGCACAATTTGGTTAGCGGCGGTGTTCTTTTAGGCACACGCGAAATAGCCATAGAAACCAGCAATCCAAACTATATTAAACAGTTAGAAAAATTTATTAAACAAGAAATAATTTAATTGTTATTTTCTAAATAATGACGAATAGATAGTGCGGCTGTTGCACCTTCGCCCACGGCTGATGCAATTTGCATAGTAGCGCCACTTCTTACGTCTCCACTAGCAAAAATGCCAGGAATATTAGTTTCAAGATTTTTGTTAGTTTTAACTAATCCAACTTCGTCTAGCTCTACTCCACTTCCTTGCAAAAATTGAGTATTAGGTTTGAGGCCGATAAAAACAAACACGCCATTTGTAATTATTTCATTTTCGCCAGTTAAACCTTTTGCTAAAACTTTATAAACACCTTTTTCGTCACCTAAAATTTCCGTTGGAACTGTTTCTAGGTGAACAACAATTTGCCCCGAATCTATATATTTTTGTAAATCTTTTTGCAAAACTTCACTTGCTTTAATTTTACTGCGCACTAAAAGATCTATTTTTTTAGCAAAACGCGTAAGGAATATTGCCTCTTGAATGGCCGAGTTACCTCCTCCAACAACAATTAGATCTTGATCTCGATAAAATGCACCGTCGCAAGTTGCACAATAATGAACTCCGCGCCCGTAATATTCTGCTTCGCCCGGAATGCCGATTTTGTTATAATCGCTACCTGTAGCAATTAGTACAGTTTTAGCCAAAACATCTTTACCGTCTATATTTAAAACTATTTGATTATCTTTTCTTGAAATAGACTTTACATCGCCGTATTTAATATTTGCGCCAAAACGTTTTGCTTGTTTTTCTAAATCGCTGGCCAGTTGCATGCCGCTAATGCCCTCTGGAAAACCAGGATAATTATCTATTTGATCGGTTATGGCAGCCAAACCGCCAACCACAGCTTTTTCATAGAGATCTGTTTTAATGTCTTCGCGCGTAGTATAAACTGCTGCAGCAAGAGCACTAGGGCCAGCACCAATCATTATTGTATCTATAGCTTCTGTCATTTTATTGTCCATTAACCCTCTCGTAAAGTTTGACTAAATCATCGGGCACGTCTGGCTGGTTCGGGTTGTCAATAATAAATACAATGAATCGAAGTGTTGAATTGGCCGGAATGTCACCTGACGCTTTGTCGCCGTAGGCAAGGCTAGCGGGGATTGTTAACTCTCGTACACCACCAGTTTTCATTCCTACAATACCTTTTGTCCATCCCTCAATAACTCCACCGTCTTGAATTTCAAATGGGCCCTTAAGCTTTGTTGCATCTTTTATTTCACTTGGCTCGGCATCAAACGAGCTATCAAAAACCTTGCCATCGGGCAGCCAGCCAATATAGTACGCCCACGGTGCGCTTTCAGAAATACTTTCTTCGGTAATTTCTGCACCCGTACCCACTACAATGTCTTCGTCCTCAAGCTCGGTAATTTCTCCATTAAACTCGCCTACTCGATTAATATACTGTTTAAATGTATCAAAATATTTTTTCGATAATACACTATTATGGTTTTCTACCTCAGTGTTATAATCGTTCATCATTTTCTGCAAACGCTCTTCATCCTTACCAGCATTTTCGTTTGCTAAAAGCACCGCTACAAGCGAGCCGACTGTTCCTAGCGCCATTAGTGCGGCAATCACCCAAATGCCAATTCTTTGCCCTTTTGTTGTTGATGATTTTGTCATATTCCTCCTTACTGTTACTAAACTAATATTGCATCAGTTTTTACTGATACATTTTTTGTAATATCATTAATAATGTTATTAATTTCCTGATTTGTTAGGGTTTTATTGTGTGCTTGTATTTTTAAACGAATGGTAATATTTTTTGTTTCCTCTTGCGCTCCTTCGTGTTCTTTAGCAGAATAAATATCTACCGGCGTAATTTGACATGCTATATTTTTGTAATTATTGCTCAAAACTTCGTTAACAGAATTAATTATTTTTACATAACTAATGTCTTTGTTTACTTTAAAGCATAGGTCGCGCTCTAAAGAAGGATACTTACTTATTGGCTGATAGTTATCTTTTGACACGCCTTGGTATAGTTCAAATAACTTAATTAAATTAATTTCAAAGCCGGCAATGGCGCCCGATAATTTAAAATTTTTTATAACAGATTTTTTATATTCACCTACTACACCAATTAAATCACCTGTTTCGGCATCTTTTAGCATGGCGCTTCTTTTTGGCTCAAACGGTGCAAACATACTTAAGCTGTTTTCTTCTGAATCAAGCGGGACATAGTTTAGCTTTATATTCAATTTTTTTAACAAAAATTCTAGAATATATTTTGTGCGATAATATTCTGTACCAGCAGACGTATCTTTTTGATAAACTACCCCTGCCACGTTGTACCCCTCTATTGGAACAGAATCTTCGGCCAGCCCACGGCTTAAAGCGTGAACTTTGTTTATTTCAAATAGCATAAATTCGTTGTGCCCTTGTTTCAGATTTAAATTTGCGGCTTTTAGCAAGCTTGGCATTAATGATAGTCTGTAATATTCTAGCTCGGGGCTAATTGAGTTAACAATTTTGTAAGCATTTGTAATATCTTGACCAGCCTGTTTCATTATAGCACTGGGAGTAAAACTATACGTTAAGGTTTCGTTGCCTCCAGCACTGGCTAAAGTTTTGCGTATTTGCTGTTTAAATGTGTCAAAAGAATTTGGCGTAACAGCTTTAAAATCTCGTAGCGGTAGGCTTAAAGAAATGTTGTCATACCCGCATAAACGCCCTACTTCTTCTGCGATGTCTTCTTTAATACTGATGTCTTGGCGCCACCACGGTGCAGTTATAATTAAATTGTCGCCTTTAATATCAACCTTAAATTCTACTTTTTCTAAAATTTCTTGGATTTCTTTAGCGTTTAAAGAGGTGGCTAGAATTTTGGAAATTTCATTAGCACTTACTTCAACTGGGTATTTTTCTGTGCGATTTCCTGAGGCAATAGACACTTCGCTAGTATTTGTAACAGACGCCCAGTTATTAAGTAGCGCGATTGTTGCAAGAAGTACTGGTGTATTTTGCTGATACGGTTGGCCTTTCGTAAACCGAGTAATTGCTTCGCTAAAAATTCCATGACGCATTTGTGTTGAACGCAAATTAAACATATTAAATGTAGCACTTTCAATAGCAACACTTTTTGTGCTTGAATCTACAGCCGTATCTTTACCGCCAATAGCACCAGCCAAAGCAACCACATGATCGTTTGCAACGATTACAATATCGTTTTCAGTTAAATGAAGCTTTTTGTCTTCTAGTGTTATTAATGTTTCACCATCTTTGGCATAGCGTACATGGATTTCTGGCTCGCCGCCACAAAGAGCCACTAATTTATCATAGTCAAAAGCGTGCAATGGTTGCCCAGAAATAAGCATCATATAATTTGTAGCGTCTACTATCGCATTTACTGGCCTTACGCCAACCCGAGATAAAAAGGATTTGATGTCATTTGGCGTTTCGGCATTCAAGAAGTTCCCATCTACAATAACTAGCTCGTAATTTTCAGCGGATTCGGGGCTATCAATGAAAACTTTTGGCGAAGGAAGGTTGCCGTTAAGTTTTATTTTATTATTAAATAGCCATTCCGGAGTTTTAAAAGAAACCCCCTGAATTCCAGCAACTTCGCGGGCAAAACCAATTACGCCAAAAGTATCTGGGCGATGCGTTAACGATTTATTTTCAATATCTAATAAATAATCATTAAGATCGAAAATGTCTATAAAATAAGAACCAGCTTTTTCGTTTGAGTGAATTTCTAGGATGCCTTCGTGCTCATCGTACAAATCTAGCTCGCGAGCACTTGCAATCATGCCATTACTTTTTACGTTCAATAATTGTTTTGCAACAAGTTTAAATGGCTCTTCGCTATTATATGTACTTGGAACAATTGAATTTGGCGGTAGCCACGCAACTAGCATACCTTCTTTAACATTTGGTGCGCCACAAACAACCTGCACAAAACCGTCTTCGTTTCGCTCTACATCTTTAACTACCGCATCGTCATCTATTAAAACTTTAGATAGATGGTCGGAATTTTCCATTTTTTGCACCGAAATGACTTTTGCAATTATTACATCTTTATATTTTGGCGCCAATGACTCAACAGACTCTACCTCTACCAATCGTGTTCCAATTAAATTTACTAAATCGTTTATAGGTAGATTTATGTTTGTATATTTTTTTAACCAATTTACTGAAATAATCATTTTAAAACTTCCTCAAAAAACTTAATTTGCCAGATTCAAAATGTCGTAAGTCTTCAATGCCGTATTTTAACATTACCAATCTTTCTACGCCACCACCCCAAGCAAAACCTTTATATTTTTCTGGGTCTATGCCGGCTTCTTTCAAGACGTTAGGGTGAATCATGCCGCACCCAAGCATTTCTAGCCACTGCCCAGGCTTTCCACCAATTTCTGCAGGCTTTTCAATAGCAAACTCTAAGCTTGGTTCAGTAAAAGGAAAATAAGCCGGCTGCGTTTTAATGTTTAATTCTTGCCCGTAATACGTTTCAAAAAAAGTTTTTAGCGTGCCCAAAAGCTGGCTCATATTGGCGTTTTCACTAACATAAACGCCTTCACATTGATAAAAAGTGTGGTCGTGTGTGGCGTCTACGTCTTCGTTGCGGAAAACTCGACCGTAACTTATTGCAGCAATTTGGCCAGTTTCTTCAAGCTGACTAAGACGATTTTTTAGAATTCTATTTTGCATGGTACTAGTATGAGCCGGAGGAATAAAACCTTCTTCAGTTCTGAAAGTGTCGTAACCGTCGCGTGCTGGATGATTTTCTGGAAAATTTAACGCGGTAAACATATTGTATTCATTATCTATTTGACGCGATTCTACTGCTTCAAAGCCCATGCGCGTAAAAATATCTATGATTTTATTTAATTCAGTTGAGATAGGATGAACAGAGCTATTTTCTATTGGTAAAAGCTGTGGAAGAGATTGATTTAGATTAAACGGAGCAGTTATATCGATAGACTCGATTTCTGCACTATCTAAACTATCTTCCTTAGCTTTAATGGCCAACGCAATATCGTTTTTCAAAGCATTAATAGCTTGTCCATAACTAGCACGGCTATGTGGTGGCAGTGAACCAATTTTTTTATATAAATTCTTTAATTTTACCGATTTTAGAACTTCGGCAGGCGTATTGGAATTTTCAACAGCCAAAATTAACTCGTCCCGTATTTCATCAATCTCATTCATAACTACTTACCAGTTTACTATATTTTTAGATGATTATCCAAAGTGAAATCAGCAAAAAAGCTCCAAGTAGCAAAAACCAAACCCACGCAATAGATGTGGTAGATTTTTTGCCTTCCATATACGCAGAGTCTTCTACACCGTCGGGTGTTTTATTTTCTAACTCGGCTCGTTTTTTTAATTTTTCTTGCAACTCTGTTTCTAAACGTTTTTGCAACTCGCTACGATCAGAATCTTGTTTTATAAATAATGCCATATTTATATTATACCTGAAATTTATTATGATATAATGAAATCATAAGTTTTACGAAAAGGAGGGATAAAATTTAATGGCGAAAAAATCATCATCGTCTAAAACAAGCGCTAGTGCTAAAACCACTACCGTTACATCAGTTAAAACCAAAAAGGGTGGCTTTTTAAGCGATACGCCCCTAGCAGGAATGGGTATTGCAGAATTCGTAGGAACATTCTTACTTACTGCATCTGTTTTTGCTGTTCAGGGCCAACCATTATTCGTTGCCTTTGCACTAATTGGCATCGTTTTAATTTTTGGTGGTATTTCGGGGGCACATTTAAATCCAGCTATTACAGTTGGCGCTCTTGCAACCAAAAGAATTAAAGGTAAACGTGCTTTAGTTTACATCGTAGCACAGGTGCTAGGTGCTTTAGCTGCATTTGCATTGTTTAGTGGCTTCTTAAGCGCGACAGCTCCTGCAACAACAGAAACATCAGAAAGTGTTTACTCAAATAGTCAACAACTATTCCACGTAGTAGATATTACTGCTGAAGAAGCTGGCATTCAAGGTAAAGAGTGGGTTCTATTCGCAGCCGAGATTATTGGTGTATTCGCTCTAAGCCTAGGTGTTTCAGTAGCACTTAAAGAACGAAAAGAAAAAGTTGCAGCAGCCGCAGGCGTTGGTCTTGCTTTGTTAATTGGTTTACTACTTGCAAGTTCTATTACTTCAGTTCTATTAACCGAAAGTAACACAACATTAACATTCTTAAACCCAGCAATCGCTCTATCAGGCTACTTTGCAGGCGGATTAAATATGTTCAATTTGTGGCCACTTATGATTTTTGTAGTAGCTCCACTAGTTGGCGGCGTACTAGGTTTTGGTCTTTCAGACTTACTTGAAAAATCAAACAAAAAATCTGTAGAAGCTTAAGTAAGCGAAACCAAAAAATCAGCCCCAAGTCCGAGGGCTGATTTTTTAATTGGTTTTTTATAAATCCTGTTTTGGCTTTTCAATTTCTATTTGCTTTATTGCTGGTTCGGTGTCAGATATTTTTATCATATCTTTGTCTACCTTCCCCAACTCTTTATGCGCATTATTATACTGGTTAACAGTAGTCTCTAGCGACCGACCTAACTTGCCCATGTATTCATCAAACTTCTGCAAATGAGAGGAAAGCTGACCCACACGTTTTTGAATATCTTTTGCTTGTTCTTCAATTTGCAAGCTGCGCAAGCCCTGTAAAACCGTTTGTAAATATGCCATAAAACTTGTGGGGCTTACAACGATAACTTTTTTGTCACGAAATGCATACTCTATTAAATCTCGCGATGAAGAACCTGTGCCAACATTACTAACTAACAAATCGTAGTACAAAGATTCACTTGGAATAAACATAAAAGCGAAATCCATTGTGTTTTCATTTGGCAAAATATATTTACTAGTTTCGTCTATGCGCATTTTAAGATCATTTTTAACTTTTGTAAGTAGGCGATCTTTTTCCTCTTTATTTTTTGCTGCAATCATACGATTGTAATTTTCTAAACTAAACTTACTGTCTATCGGCAGAATTTTGTTTTTATCTAAAAATATTACAGC